>JAIRVA010000122.1 GCA_031254155.1 Propionibacteriaceae bacterium | reverse complement strand
AGGCCGGTCACCAAACGAGGATGGTCCTACATGAAGATTCCCCGCCTGAAGACAGTCGCTGTCGCTATTCTGAGTGTCTTGGCGCTGCTCGCAGGTTGTACGCCCACTGCACCCGTGACGGGAACACCCAAGGTTTTGACGGTCGGCGTCACCCTGGAACCCGCGACCCTCGACCTCACGACCTCGGACGCGGCCTCGATCCCGCAACTTCTGTTGTACAACGTCTACGAGACGCTGGTGAAGATGGACTCCATGGGGGATATCAAGCCGTTGCTGGCGACATCGTACGACATCTCGGACGACGGTCTGGTCTACACCTTCCACCTGGATCCCAAGGCGAAGTTTGCCTCCGGCACACCGGTCAACGCCGATGCGGTCGTGGCGAGCATCGAGCGGATGCGGGCCGGGACGAGCCAGTCGCTCCAGTCCAAGATGGCGGTCGTTGCCAGCGTCAGAACCGTGGACGAGTTGACCGTCGCCGTCACGCTTCGCCAGCCGAGCAACTTCTGGTTGTACTCGATGACATCCACCCCCGGCATCATCATGGACCCGGCGACGACCGACCCGGCGACCCTGCCGATGGGTTCGGGCCCGTACGCGTTCGACACCTGGGTCAAGGGTGACCGTATCACGCTCAAGAAGAACGCGGCCTACTGGGGTACGCCCGCCCGCTTCGACCAGGTGGTTTTCCGCTACATCCCCGACGCCAACGCGATGGTGTCCGCGATGCTGTCCGGTGACCTCGACATCGCGGGGGAGATGACATCGCCCGACTCGCTGCCCATGTTTGCCGACACGTCGAAGTACACCGTGATCAAGGGTACGACCAACGGCGAGGTGGTGCTCGGCTTCAACCACGACCGCGCCGCCTTCCAGGACCGGCGGGTCCGGCAGGCCATCTGTTACGCGATCGACCGCCAGGGGTTGATCGACAACGCCTGGGGTGGCCAGGGGCAGGTCATCGGCTCAATGTCGGTCCCGACGGACCCGTACTACACCGACCTGTCCGGCAAGTATCCGTACAACCCCGAGAAGGCCAAGCAGCTCCTGGCCGAGGCTGGCGTGGAGAACCTCACCCTCGCCCTGCGCGTCCCCATCACACCGTACGCACCCCGCGCCGCCACGTACATCGCCAGCCAACTGGCGGAAGTTGGCATCACCGCGACGGTCGAAGAACTCGACTTCTCGTCCCGCTGGTTGCCCGAGGTGTTCTTGGGTGGCGACTACGACCTGACGATCGTTGCCCACGTCGAAGCGCGGGACATCGTCAACTTCGCCAACCCCGACTACTACTGGCACTACAACAATCCGGCCTTCAACGCGCAGATCCAGAAGGCGGACACGGCCCCGGCGGACGAGTTCGTCGCCGACATGCAGAAGGCGACCGAGATGCTCGCCGACGACGCCGCCGCC
Organism: Propionibacteriaceae bacterium; assembly: GCA_031254155.1. Taxonomy (GTDB): domain Bacteria; phylum Actinomycetota; class Actinomycetes; order Propionibacteriales; family Propionibacteriaceae; genus WQYJ01. Next base: position 8,403 of record JAIRVA010000122.1, on the reverse strand, counting down.
GACTGGTTGTTCGTGTTCCCGAACCTGATCGTGACGAGAACGGGGATCGAAGGCGTCGGGGAGAATGCCACCTCGCTGAGCTTCGACGTGACGACGATCTCGGCCAAGGACTGAGCGATGCCGTCGCTGAGGGCCGCCGCCCGTCGGCTGGCAATCTTCGTTCTGACGGTCCTCATCGCGTCGCTGCTCATTTTTCTCATCGTCCAGGCGTTGCCCGGCGACGTCGCCCAGGCCACGCTCGGGATGGGTGCCAGTCACGACGCGGTCGAGACGCTGCGCGCGAAATGGGGCCTGGACCGGCCGCTGGTGGTCCGGTACGGGGAGTGGCTCGGGGGGCTGCTCCACGGCAACCTTGGCGCCTCGTACGCCACGGGCCAGTCGGTGGTCTCCCAGATCGCGCCCCGCCTCGCCGTGACGGGTTGGCTGGTGGGCCTCTCGGTCCCGCTGTCCCTCGTTCTCGCCCTGCCGATGGGATTGCTCGCCGCCATGCTCCGCCGCCGCCCGCTGGGGGTCATCGTCAACGCCGCGAGCCACGTCGGGCTGGCGGTCCCCGTTTTCTTCGCCGGTACGCTCCTGGCGCTCGTCTTCGCGGTCCGGCTCAGATGGTGGCCGGCGAATGGCTACGTCCCGCTGCGCGCCTCCTTCAGCGGTTGGGCGTCCCACCTCATCTTGCCGGTCCTCGCCATCGTGCTCGTCCAGGGATGTTTCCTCGCGCGGTACGTCCGGTCGGGCTTCATCGACGTCCTGACCGAGGACTATTACCGGACGGCCCGGGCGGTCGGGTGGACGAAGTGGCGCGGCCTGCTGCGCCACGGGGTACGCAACATGGCCATCTCGCTCGTCACCGTACTCGGACTCCAGATGGCATCGCTGCTTGTCGGCGCCATTCTGGTCGAGCAGGTCTTCGTCCTGCCCGGCTTGGGCAGCCTGCTTGTCCAGGCCGTCCAGGCACACGACCTCATGGTCGTCCAGGGGGTCGTCATGCTCCTGGTGCTGGCGGTCCTCGTCGTGAACGTCCTGGTCGACCTGGCGTACGTCATCATTGATCCGCGGCTGAGGCGGGGGGTGCGCGCATGAAACGGTTCACCGTCATCGCCGGCCTCACCTGTGCGGGGCTCGTGGTGCTCGCTGCCCTCCTGTCCCTCGTCTGGACCCCGTTCAACCCGCGGAAGGTCTCGGGGACGCGGTACGCCGGACCGGGCTGGCCGCACCTCCTCGGAACCGACAGCCTCGGCATGGACACCGCCTCGCGCCTACTCGTCGGCGCCCAGACGACGCTTGTGGTCGGAATCATCGCGGTCGCGATTGCCGCCGTCATCGGTGTCCCGCTCGGGATCTACGCCGGGATGGGCCACCGGTTGGCCGCTGAGATCATGGAACGCGCCTCGGACATCCTGTACGCCCTGCCCGCGCTCCTGCTCGCCATCTTGCTGGCGGCGGCCCGCGGCGCGTCGGTGGGTACGGCGACCGCCGCGATCGGTATCGCCACCATCCCGGTCTTCCAGCGGATGGCCCGCGCGGCCACGCTCACGGTCATGAGCCAGGACTACATTCTGGCCGCCGAGATGTCGGGCACGAAACGGTGGGTGATCGCCGTCCGCCACGTCCTGCCCAACATCGCCCCCCTGCTCGGCGTCCAGGCCGCGGCCTCGTTCTCGATGGCGATCCTGGCCGAAGCCGGGCTGTCGTACCTCGGCTTGTCGGCCCCCAGTACGACGCCGACCTGGGGCCGGATGCTCCGCGACGCGAACCTCTACACGGCGCCCCTCCAGGCCATCATCCCGGGCGTGGCCATCGCGCTCGCGGTGATGGGTTTCAACCTGGTGGGCGACGGTGTCCGGGACTACCTCGACCCCCGGTTGAAGGAGGTCCGATGAGCCTGCTCGCCGTGACCGACCTGCGGGTCGAGTTTGGCCGTCGCCGGACCGCCGTGCTCGACGGGGTCTCCTTCACCCTGGAACCCGGGCAGCGCCTCGGGCTGGTCGGCGCGTCGGGTTCCGGCAAGACGGTCCTGGCCTCGGCCATCATGGGCCTGCTGCCGGACAACGCGCGGGTCGCCGGCACCATCGTGTTCGAAGACCACGAGTTGACCACGCTCCCGGAGCGGGCCTTCGCCGCGTTGCGGGGCCGCGACCTGACCATGGTGTTCCAGGAGCCGATGACCGCCCTCGACCCGACCATGCGCGTCGGCCGCCAGGCCGCCGAGCTCATCGGTCTGCACCGCGACACCTCGACGGGCGCCACCCGCGCCCGGGTGGAGCAAATCTTCGCCCGGATGGGGTTGGACCAGGCCTCGCGGGTGGCCGACGCCTACCCGCACGAGCTCTCCGGCGGCCAGCGCCAGCGGGTGATCATCGCGATGGCCCTGCTGAACAGTCCGGCCCTCGTCATCTGCGACGAGCCGACGACGGCCCTCGACGCGACCGTCCAGGCCCGGGTGCTCGATCTGTTGAACGAGGAGTTGGCGGCGGTCAACGCCGCCTGCCTCTTCATCTCCCACGACTTGGGGCTGGTTTCCGGCATTTGTACGGACGTCGCGGTGTTGTACCGCGGTCAGATCGTGGAGACCGGCCAGGCGGGAGCGGTCCTGCGGGCCCCGCGTCACCCGTACACCCAGGGCCTGCTCGCCACCGCGGACATCGACGCCGTCCCGGCGGGGGAGCGGCTGCCGGTGATTGAGGACTTCCTGCCCGCCGACGAGTGTGGTGTGACATGACGGCATACGAGATCAGGGGTGTCTCCAAGACGTACGCCGGGCGCCGACGCCGCGTCGAAGCATTGGACAACTTCAACCTCACCATCAATGAGCACGAGCGGTGGGGCATCGTCGGGGAGTCGGGTTCGGGTAAGACAACGCTGCTGAAGATTCTGGCCGGTCTCATCGCGCCGACGACGGGTACGGTGAGCGTACTCGGTGAGACTCTTGACCGCGGTGACCGGGTGGCCATGGCCCACCTCCGCCGCTCGGTCCAGATGGTCTTCCAGGACCCGCGTTCGTCGCTCGACCCGCGCCTGCGCGTCGCGGACATCATTTCCGAACCGCTGCGGTCGCCCCTCGCGAAACCCCAGACCGGACCCGTGGCCGCGCGGGTCGCGGAGGTTCTGGACGCTGTCGGCCTGCCGGAGGCCGTGGGGCGGGCCTACCCGCACGAACTCTCCGGCGGCCAGCGCCAGCGGGTCGCGCTGGCCCGGGCGCTCGCCCCGCGACCCCGGATCCTGCTTGCGGACGAACCCGTGTCGGCCCTGGATGTCAGCCACCGGGCGCACGTTCTCAACCTGCTGAACGACTTGGTACGGTCGATGGGGCTGACCCTCGTCATGGTGACGCACGACCTCGGCGTCGTCCGCCATACCTGCGACCAGGTGGGCGTGCTCCGCGGCGGCCGGCTGGTTGAGTCGGGCCGGACGGTAACGGTCATGACCCATCCGGGCGACTCGTACACCGCCGAGTTGCTCCGCGCGAGGCCGCATGTCCGGGCGGCCTAGGACGTCTGCTCAGTGGGACTCCGGGAGCGCCCGGCGGGCGATGATGAGGGAGTCTTCCGTCTCGTCGTCCTCGCACAGGGTGTCCAAGACCTCATCATGGAGCAGCCCGTTGGTCGCCAGCGCCCCCGGTCCGACCGGGCCGGGATCGCCGTTGATGGAGGTGAACTTCCCGCCGGCTTCGGTGACAATGGGGACCAGGGCGGCCATGTCGTGCAGAGCCAACACAGGTTCAGTCGCGATGTCGACCGCACCCTCGGCGACAAGCATGTACGACCAGAAGTCACCGAAGGCGCGCGTCCGGGCCGCGGCCCGCAGCAGGTCGCCGAACTGGCGGCCCCGGCCCGACTCGACCCAGCCGTTCAGGGACGAGTACGAGAGGAAGGAGTCGGCCACCCACCGCACGGGGGAGACGTGAACCGGGCGGCCACCGAGCAGGCCCTTGCCGGTGAACGCACCGCCGCCGCGCACGGCCCACCACCGCCGGGCGAGGGCGGGCGCACTGACGACCGAGACCACGGCGGCGTCCTCCACCATGAGGGCGATGAGGGTCGCCCAGACCGGGACGCCCCGCGCGTAGTTCGCCGTACCGTCGATCGGATCGATCACCCACCGGCGGGGCCCCCAGCCCGAATCGCCGGACTCCTCGCCGTGGAAGGCGTCGCGGGGGCGGGCGGTCGCGAGGGTCCGGCGGATCGCCTCCTCGGCGGCGGTGTCGGCATCGGTCACCACCGTGGTGTCGACCTTGCGGGCGATGTCCAGGTCGTGGGCCCGGAAACGGTCGAGGGTGATGGAGTCCGCGGCGTCCGCGAGCATGTGCGCGAGGCGGAGATCCTCGACGAAGGCGTCAGTCATGGCACAAGGCTAACGGCTCGCTGGCCACGACGGCCGGTGGAATCGCCAGCAAGACCGGATTTGTCGACGGCCATTACCAGGTGGTCCGGCCGAGCTCCATGCGCCGGAATGACTCCACCCGCGCCGCGGGCAACTCGCCGGCCGTCACGGCCGCGTCGAGGGCACACTCGGGCTCCCCGGCACCGTGGGTACAGCCCCGGGGACACCCCGTCGCGACGGCGGCCAGATCGGCGAAGGCGGCCACCACGTGGCCGGGGTCAACGTGTTTCAACCCGAAGGAGCGGACGCCGGGGGTGTCGATCACCCAGCCCGACCGGTCGGGCAGGGGGAGGGCGATCGCGGAGGTGGAGGTGTGACGCCCCTTGCCGGTCGAGTCATTCACCTCACCCGTGGCCCGGTCTGCCCCGGGAATCAGGCGGTTGACCAGGGTTGACTTGCCCACGCCCGAGTGGCCGATGAAGACCGAGGTGTGGCCCGCCAGTGCCGCCACGAGGTCGCCCAGGTCGTCGCCGGGTGCCAGGACAAAGCTGGGGATGCCAAGGGGGCCGTACGCCTCAGACAACTCATCCGCCGGTGCCAAATCCGACTTGGTCAGGCACAGAACCGGGGCGAGCCCGGCGTCGTAACCCGCGACGAGGATCCGGTCGATCATCCCCATCCGCGGCTCGGGCGTGGCAAGGGCGACGACGATGACGAGCTGGTCGGCGTTGGCGACAATGGGGCGTTCGTACGGGTCGTCGTCGTCGGCGGTCCGCCGGAGCACGGTGTGGCGCTCCTCCACCTGGGCGATCCGGGCGAGCGTACCCGCCCCGCCGGTGACATCGCCGTCGAGCCGGACCAGGTCGCCGACGATGACGGACTTCCGGCCGAGGGCCCGCGCCTTGGCGGCGGTGACGGTGGTGTCACCGACCATGCAGCGGTAGCGGCCCCGGTCGATCGTGAGGACCGTGCCGAGCGGCAGTGAGCCGTAGTCGGGCCGGTCCTTCGTCCGCGGCCTGGTCCGTTTGGGCGGGCGGCCAAAACCGTCGTGGTCGTCGGTGAAGAGGCTGCGGCTCATCGGACCAGCCCTGCCCACGTCGCCGCGAATTCCGGCATCGTCTTCGAGGTACAACTGACATCGTCCAGGTGGACACCGTCGACGACGAGGCCGATCAGCGCGGCGGCGTGGGCCAGGCGGTGGTCGCCACAGGTGTGGAAGACGCCGCCCGTGAGCCGGGCGGGGCGGATCGCCAATCCGTCCGCGGTCTCGCGGCAGTCGCCGCCGAGGCCAGTGATCTCGCTTGCTAGCGCGGCCAGACGATTGGTCTCGTGGCCCCGGATATGGCCCACGCCCCGGATGACGGACGGCGAGTCGGCCAGCGCGGCCAGCGCGGCGACCACCGGGGTCAGCTCGCTTACCGCGTGGAGGTCGATGTCGAGGCCCGTGAGGTGCCCGGTCCCGGTGAGCGTCAGCCCCGCGGCCCCGAGGCTCGACGTTCCGCCCAGGCGGGTGAGGATGGCCGGTACCCCGGCCCCCGGCTGGTGGGTCGTCGCGGGCCAGCCGGGAACGGTCACCGTACCGCCGGTCACGAGGGCGGCGCCGAGGAAGACGGCGGCCGTCGTCAGATCGGGCTCAATCACGTCAGCGGCGGCGGCGATGGGACCGGCGGCAACCGCCCACGTCCGCTGGTCACCGCCGACCGCGACCCCGCGCGCCGCCAAGGCCGCGACGGTCATCTCAATGTGGGGGAGAGAGGGTACGGGGCCGCCGACGTGGGTGAGGCGGACTCCCGCCGGGAACCGCGGCGCGGCCAGCAACAGGGCAGAGATGAACTGACTGGACGCGGACGCGTCGATGACGACGTCCCGGCGCCGGACCGGGCCGGTCACCGTGAGCGGCAACCCGGCACCCACGACGCCGGCCCCCAGTTGGCGTAGCGCGTCGAGCAGCGGACCCATGGGCCGCGCCGACGCGGCCGGGTCGCCGGAGAACGCCGTCGGACCGCTGCCCAGGGCGGCGAGCGGTGGCAGGAACCGCATCACCGTCCCGGCCAGGCCACAGTCGATGCTGGCGCCCGCCGCTGGCGTTGATCCGAGCGGGTCGACCCGCCAGAGTGGGCCATGATCGTCGATTCCCGCACCCAGCGCCCGCAACCCCGCGATCATGAGGCTGGAGTCGCGGGCCCGCAACCCGCCGGTGATCGTCCCCGGGCCGTCCGCCAGCGCCGACAAGACCAGGGCACGGGCCGTCGCCGACTTGGAGCCGGGCACGCGCACCTCGGCACGGACCGCCCGGGAGGCGGTCGGCGCGGCCCAGCCGGTCACGCTTGCGCTGCCTTGGCCTTCCGCGGCGGGCGGACCTTCGGCACCTGAGGCGGTGTCGCCGCGACGACGGTCTGGCCCTGACCGACCGCCACACGGACATAGTGCGGTTTCCCCCGGTCGCCCGCCGCGACGAGCGCCCCGCCGAGCAGGGCGAGTTCGCGTACGAACACTCCCTTGTCCTTGTCCTGGAGCGTGGGCCGGGCGGCGATGACCTTGGGCACGTACGCGGCGGCCATGATCGCCGCGCCGAGCCGCCGGCTCAGACCCGTGGCATAGAGGATGCCGCCAGCGGCCTGGACCAGGCCGTGGAGACGGACCAACTGGTCGGTCTTGGCCGGGACGTGGCGGGCGATAGTGTCCGGCAGGTACCGCTCGACACACTCGACGAACTTCTCGGCCTGGGGTTCGGCGTCAGCCACCCGCGGCTGGGGATCAACGGCCGCCCTGACGCCGTCAACGACGAAGTAGCTCGCCAGGAAGCAGCGAGACGCAAAGCTCAACAAACTCATGCCTCCTTTTCTACCACACCTTCTGGCGGGGGACGACGCGATCACCGGCACTCTTCGTACCTGATCTGTTCAGCCTTGAACTTTAGGGGTATTCTGTCTTGGCATGGATGCAGGGGGCGCGCGAGATGCGTCTGAGGGCGCCGAACCGGAAACCGCTGGTGAGCGGGTGGCCCGGTTCGAGCGTGATGCCCTGCCGTTCATCAACCAACTGTACGGGGCGGCCATCAAACTGACCCGGCACCAGTCGGATGCCGAAGACCTGATCCAGGAGACGTACGCCAAGGCGTTCACCTCGTTCCACCAGTTCCAGGAGGGTACGAACCTGCGGACTTGGCTGTACCGGATTCTGACCACCACCTACATCAACACCTACCGCAAGGCGCAACGCTCGCCCAAGCTCGCCAGCCACCCGGATGTCGAGGACTGGCAGTTGGCAAGAGCGGAGTCCCACGCCGGGCAGCCCACCGCTTCGGCCGAGATGGAGGCGCTCGGCCGGCTGACCGACTCGCGAATCGTCGACGCCATGAAGTCGTTGAAGGAAGAGTACCGTTACGCGGTCTACTTAGCGGATGTGGAAGGTTTCGCCTACAAGGAGATCGCCGACATTCTCGGCATCCCGGTCGGTACGGTCATGTCACGGTTGAGCCGCGGCCGGGCACAACTACGCCAAGCCCTTCAGGAAATCATCGGGATCAAGGAAGACGACGATGGTTGATTTAGCCGACACCTGCAGTTTTGTCATGATGAGGATCAACGCGCTCCTCGATGGTGAGCTGGACGAAGAAACCGCTGATCAGGTGAGAGAACACCTGGTGAACTGTGCTGAATGCAACGACGAAGCTGAACTCTGGTCGCTGATCCGCCTGGCCACCAGACACGCCTTAGCGCCGGGACAGGCTCCCGCTTCGCTCGCCGACCGCGTCACCACACAGATCCGCCGTCTGGGCGGCTAGCTCGTGGGGCGTTTGCCGTGATTGGCCTTGCTGCGCTTACGGGCCCTGCGCTGGCGACCAGCCTTTGCCATGATGCGACTCCTTCACGTCGAACGAAACTGCTGGACAAGTCTGCCATATCGCGCCGTCATCGCCAAGACGGGCCCCGGCAAGCGCCGCCCGACTTTCGCGTCGAGGAGGTCACGAACTACTCTGTACGTGTGTTGAGAATACCCGCGCTCGTCCGGCCCCACCTCGTCATCAGTGAACCGCAGGCCGTCTTCCTCGAAGCCCTGATCGACGATTGGCACATCCTGGCC
>JAIRVA010000007.1 GCA_031254155.1 Propionibacteriaceae bacterium | reverse complement strand
GGTTCCGCCGTTCCCGCCGTTCCCGCCCCACGGCCCGTACGGCGGTCCCCCTCCGCACGGGCCTCACGGTGGCCCACAGGGCGATCCCCACGGCGGTCCCCGTCTCGAGTTCCAAGATGGCGCCTACCCGCCACCCTTCACCCAGTGGTTCTGACTCCCCGCCAGCCTGGGCGACATGTCTTCGCAGCAGCGGGTCATGTCACCCAGGCGCGGGTACGAGTGCGAAACTATGTCGCCCGCAACCCGGCATACGCCGACATAGCTTCGCACTCGCCGTCGTTGCTACCCACACATCACGACGCCCCGGTTGGAATCAGCCGACGTACCGGTACACGTAGCCCGTTGGCGGCCAGAGGCTCTTGACCGAGCCGGTACGTCCACCCGAGCCGGGGTTGGCGTACGAGATCGACGCGTCAGCCTGGCGGCCGCCCCCGACGTACACGGCGATGTGACTGTAGTCGGTCGGTACGATGAGGTCGCCGGCGATCAGGTCGCGGGTGGACGAGTAACTTCCCTTGCGCCACAGCCCGGGGTGGTTGTCCATGTACCGCGTCAGGTTGGTCACCAGGCACACGTTCGACCCGCCGCCGAAGTTGGGGTCGGCCCCCGAGGCCCGGACGACGATGGCGGCGAACAACGCACACACCCGCCCGTCCGGGAGCCAGTTCTTCACGCATGACACCGACGAGAAGCGGTTCAGGGCGTCGCGGTACGCCGGCGTTGCCGGGGTACCATCATTGTTGCTCACTCCCTGGCTTCGCGGCCACGCCAGGGCGACTGCCATGGCCGCGATACCCGGCCCGCCGTTCGACACACTGGGCAGCGGGGGAGGTGACGCGGGCGGACCAGGGTTCTTCGCGGCTTCCGCCGCTGCCGCCGCAGCAGCCGCCGCGGCCGCTGCCGCCTGTCGCGCCGCCTCGGCGGCCTGCTCAGCGGCGACCCGCGCCGCGGCCGCCTGGCGTTCCGCCTCGGCGATCTTGGCGTCGACGGCCTTCTGGTTGGTCTGGGCGGTGGTGAGGAGCGCCTGGTTCGTCCGCAGTGCCGCTGCGGCCCCTTCCTGGGCGGCCTCGACCTCGGCGTACATCCCCGCGACGTCCGCCGCCGCCTCCGCCGCCTGGTTCTGGGCGGCTTGCGCCGCCGTCGCCTGGTCAGTCGCCGCCTGTCTTGCCTCGTCAGCGGCAACTTGGGCCGCCTCCGCGGCGGCCCGGTCCGCCTCGAGTTGGGCGCGGAGTGCCCGGAGTTCGTCGAGGTCAACCTGGTTGGTCGCAAGGACGGTGTCGTTCCACTGGATGCGGTTGGCGAGGGTCGCGGTCGAGCTCGCCCGGAACAGGACGGCAACGTTGACAAGCGGCATACTATCTTGCACGATGGCCCGGGCGTAGGCATTAATCGCGTCCTGCTGGGCCTTGATCGCGGCCTCGCTGGCCGCCACCTTGGCCTGGGCGTCGGCCAACGCCTGGTGGGCCGCGTCCGCCTCCAGGGTCTTCTGCGACTCCAGGTCGCGGGCAGCGTCCCAGGTGGCTTGGGCCGCGGTCAGTACGCGCTGCGCCTCGGTGAGGCGCAGCTTCGCGGCCGTGAGGTTGGCGTCCTGGGTGACCACCTCTTGCCGGGCGGCCTGGACGGCCTGCTGGGCGGTGCTGACAGCCGTGTCGGCCCGCTGCTTGTCGGTCGCAAGCCCGTCCGCCGACGCGGACTGGGCGGCGAGGTTGAGGAACAACGCAGCCGTGCAGACGACTGCGGCCACGCGCCGCCAGCCACGCCGTACCCTCACCAGCAGTCTCCTATCCCTCGGAGCTTCCGAAGCTAGTCGGGAAAAGCGGCCGGGGCAAGAAGGTTCAAGGCGGGGTGGAGAGTCCAGGCGGGCAGGCGAGGGGCCGGGTCCGGGCAAAACAAAGGGCCGGGGGTATCCCCGGCCCTTTGCCTAGGGAACCGCTGATTTACCATGTGCCGCCATCCGAACGCCAAGACGGGCGATCTGCGCCTACTACATGTTGCGATGGACGTCCAGCCCATGTACAACATGTAGTAGGCGCATCTCATCCCGCCTGACGCCCGGCTGACGACACAGCGTAAATCAGCACTTCCCTAGAAAGGAGGAACTTACATGAAGAACCGTCGGGTGAGTACGCCAGCCCCGGTGGCGATAGCACCAATGGGGATGATCGTACCACTACCGGAGGGTACAAATCCGCCGGTGTCGGCCTTCACCACTGTCACGAAGACGACGTTGGCGGACACTGACGGGGCGTCTTCACGCTCGGTGGTCGCCGTGACGGTGTACGTGCCGGGCGTGGCCGAGGTGACGGTGAACTCGATGAGGCCGTCCTGGCCGGGGATGACCCGCCAGCCCGCGACACCGTCCTTCGCCGCTTCGGTACCCTTGGTGAGGGTGACCTTGGCGTCGGCGGGGAAGGTGCTGGTGTCAATGACAACGGCGGCTTCGCCGGCGACATCCTGCCAGGGTTCGCCGAGGGGGTTGGTGACGGCGATCGTCACGGTGGCGGACGTGAGGCCATCAGCTGCCACCCCGTCGGCCGGGGCCACCTTGACACTCCCGACCATGGGCACGTTCGGCAAGATGACAAGCATCCCCGGGGCGACGGTGAGGTTGTAGTTGGCCGTCACGTCGACGCCGTCTGCGTTCTCGATGACGATGGTGTCCTGCGCCTGGTACACGCCGACCGCCGTACCCCTGATCTCAAGCGTCGTCGGGGAGACGAGCTTGTCGCCCGGGGCAAGCGGGGTCGTGGGGGACACGGTCACCGGCACGGTGGCGACGATTTCCTCGCCGGTCGCGACGGCCGTCACGCTGCCCCCGGTGATGGTGGCCGGGCGCTGGGTGATGGTGAACCCGTCGGTCAGCCAGCCCTCCGCCTGGATCACGCCGCCGGTACACACACCCTGGGTCCAGTCGCAGACCGAGGAGAAGAACAGCGGGTCATTCAGGGTGACCAGCGCGGCGATGTCGTACGTACCCACGGCTTCCCCGGGTTCACGCTCGATTTCCAGCGTGTACTCGCTGGTCGCGGCGAAGGTCGTGGTGAGGGCGGGATCGGCTTCGCCGTACACCTTGGAGGCCGAGTTGATTGCGTAATCCGCGGACCCGGGGGCCAGCGGGGCCACAAAGGTGTAGTTCTGGACGTATTCCGACTCACCGTCGGTCCAGAAAACATCGCACTGGTTCACGCCCGGCTTGAGCGTGGCCCGGAAGCTATCGGCGCTGACGTGGGCCCCCAGCGCCCCGCTGCCCGGGTCCGTCTCGATCGTGAACGCGAGCGGTTGGCCCGCGCAGTTCGCCGACGTGGGGGTGACCCCGGCCGTCAGGGTATCCTCGCCCACGAAGATTGTGCTGCCGGGGAAACCGGCCTGGTCGAGCGGCACGTTGTAGGTCATGTCGGGGTCGTAATCGAGCGCCTGGGCGGCCGGTGCCCCCCAGATGGTGCCCGCGGTAAGCAGAAGGACGGTTGCCCCTGCGAAGACACGTCTGCGTGTGTTCATAACTGTTGTAACCTTTCGTATCGGGTTCGCCGGTGTGGTGGGCCGACATTTCCCTCTGGCCCATCTCCACCCTGCTCGCGAGCATACCGGTACTTTCGTCGTCTGTCACCCCCAGCGGTTGGTATTTTTCCTTGTCAACAAGGTATCGATATGGTCTAGGCGATCCGGGGCGGGCATGACAAAGGGCCGGGGATGCCCGGCCCTTTGGTTGGAGGTTGGTTACCCGAAGCGCCGCCGCGCGAGTACGCCGGCCCCGGTGGCGCCGATGGGGGTGGTCGTACCGCTGCCAGCGGGCAGGACATAGCCGCCGGTGTCGGCCTTCTTCACTGCCACGAAGGCGACGTTCGCCGACATCGACGCGGTACCTTCACTCTCGGTCGTGGCCGTGAGGGTGTACGTACCAAGGGTGGCCGAGGTAACGGTGAATTCGATGAGACCGCCCTGGCCCGGGATGACCCGCCAGCCCGCGATGCCGTCCTTCGCCGCTTCGGTACCCTTGGTGAGCGTGACCTTGGCGTCGGCGGGGAGTGTACTGGTGTCGATGATGACGGCGGACTCGCCGGCCACGTCTTGCCAGGGTTCGCCGAGCGGGTTGGTCACGGTGATCGTCACGGTGACGGGGGTCCGGCCGTCAGCCGCGGCCCCGGCCGCCGGGGCCACCGTGAGGGCGTGCACCTCCGGCAGGTTGGCCTTGATGGTCAAGGTACCCTGCATGCTGAGGTCGTAGTTGGCGGTCACGTCGTCACCGGCGGCGTTCTTGATGACGATGGTGTCGATGCTGGGTTTGTACACGCCAGGTTCGGTACCCGTGAGGGTCATCTCAGTGGGGGAAGCGAGCACGTCACCGGCGGCCAAGTTGGTCACAGCCACGGACACGGCCTTCGTGATCGCCTCGCCGGTGTACAACGCGAGGACGCTAGGCACCGTCACCGTCGCCGGCCGCTTGGCGGCAGTGTACGTCTTCTCGGGGGTTGTCGTCGTCGTGTCAGTGAAGGTGCAACTCACGGGATCGGTACAGGTGGAACTGAAGAATAGTCCGTTGGTCAGCGTGATGTCGCCTTCCACAGTGGAGGAACCGGGATCTCCCATCAGCGGGACGATCTCAAGGCTGAAATTGGACCCGACCCCAGCCGGAGCAGTGGCGGTTGGCACGAGGTCGTCTCCGTACACCCACGCCACATCATTGAGAGTGAAGTTCCTTGACACCGGGGTAATGAGTGTGACCTGCATCGTACCGTCGGCGAAGGTGAACGTGCATGAGTTGATCCCCGGGCTCAGTTGGCTCAGAGTGGTCGGCGAGAACCAGAAGGCACCGACCGGTTGGTCGGCGGCAGGGGGGTCCTCTACAAGGGTGATCGCGCCGCACGTCGCGCTCACCAGGTCGGCCTCGATGGGCTCTTCGGTGGTGGCGTCGACCATTTGGCCTCCCCAGCCGGGGAAGTCCGCGTAGTCAGTCGCCAGTTGTGTACTGTACGGGTTGTAGGTTGTGGCCGCCTGGGCGGCCGGCGCCCCCCAAATGCTGCCTGTGACAAGCAGGAGGACGGTTCCCCCCGCGATAACACGTCTGCGTGTATTCATATTTTGTTGTCTCTTTTCCGGTCAAGGTTCGCTTGGGAGGTGCTGATCTACGCTGTGTCGTCAGCCGGGCGTCCGGCGGAGTGAGATGGTCATACGACATGTTGTCAATGGACTGGACGTCCATCGCAACATGTCGTATGAGCAGA
>JAIRVA010000046.1 GCA_031254155.1 Propionibacteriaceae bacterium | reverse complement strand
CGTCCCAGGGTCCGCCCAGCAGGCGGCGGCTCGCCGAGTCGGTGAGGCCGTACAACCCGTAGTAGAGCAGGAGCGCCCGGAGCGGTTCGGCGGCCCCCTGGTCGCGCAGGTAGAGAAACGTGGCGAGGCTGAGCATCGCCCCGCCCGAGTCGCCCGCGCAGGCGAGCCGGGCGGGGTCGATGCCGAGCCCGGCGCCGTGTGCCTGGAGCCACTGGACGACCCCGGCGCACTGGTGGAGCGCGACCGGGAACTTGGCCTCGGGTGACAAGGCGTAATCCACGCCCACGACGACGGCCCCGGTCTCCTCGGCCAGGATGCGCATGATCCGGTCGTGGGTCGCGAGGTTGCCGAGGACGAACCCGCCGCCGTGGATGTAGACGATGGCCGGGCTCACGCCCGGGGCCGCCGGGGGACGGTGGCAGCGGATCGCGACCGGTCCCGCCGGGGTCGGTACCGTCACGTCCGTCGTACTCGCCATCACCGGACCGCCCTCGTTCCAGAACCGGCGCTCGAGGTTGTAGCCCGCGCGCAGGGCCGGGAGGTCGGCGCTCGTGTCGTAGGCGTCGGCGGCGAGTTCGTTCGACTTCGCCACGACCGCCCGCATCTCGGCTGAGATGAGATCGAGTACGGGGAGCGTGTTCGCCATGATCAGTCCTTCGCGGCGTTCCGGGCGTTCTGGCGGCGGACGTACAGGAACAGGATGAGCGAGCAGACCGCCGCGATGACCGCCGCGCCGATGAGGATGGCGAAGATGGTCTCGTACGCCGCCGCGCCGACGTTCCCCGCCGCGTCGGCGTGGGAGTCCATGATGCGGCCGAACCAGATGGAGGAGAACGTGTCGGGCAGGAAGCCGATGACGGACAGCAGGCCGGTGGCGGCGCCGAAGTAGTGCAGCGGTACCTTGCCCTCGGTCAGCTGGGCGGAGACGACACCGAACGCGCCGTTAGCGACGAAACCCAGGATGACAACGAGAATCACGCCGGCGACGATGGCACCTTGGTTCGCGGGCAGAAGCATGAGGGCACCGAGCGCGACGATGAAGGCGAGGCAGCCCGCGACGATGGTCGTCGACGGCTTGAAGCGGTCCGCGATGTACCCGAAGGCCGGGCCGGAGAGCAGTGTGATGCCGTAGTTGCGGATGTTCGCGATGATCGTCGCCACCACGAGGGACGCGCCGAGCACGCCGGTTAAGTACGGGGTGGTGTAGGTGACGCCGGTGTAGAAGAAGTACACGAAGAAGAGCGAGACCGCGGCGATCCAGACGACCGGGTTGCGGAAGGCGGAGACGAACTCTGAGAGGTTGAAACCGGACTCGTGCTTGATCTCACCCGCGAACTTGGGGATGAACAGCAGGGACAAGATGCCGAGGATGAAGATGACGACCGCGAGGAAGCCGAGGTAGATGGACACCCCGAGGCCGAGATTCTCCCCGACCATGGCGACGACCGCGGTCGAGATGAGGCCGATGAGCAGGCCCGCGACGCCGTAGATGCCGTAGGACAACCCGATCCGTTTCGGGTACTCGTCCTCCTTCGACACGAGGCGGACGAGCTTGTAGCGCACGCCCCACCAGATGAAGATCGTGGTGATGCCCATGGCGATGAACAGGATGTAGAGCAGGGTGAGGCTCGGCAGGAGCGCGTAGACGCCGGTCAGGACGGCGGTCGCGAGGAAGCCGACCGAGGACAGCGTCCGCATCCGGACCTTGTCGGCGATGATGCCCGAGGGCAGGTAGCAGACGAGGGCCGTGATGGCGTACGCCCCGAAGACCGCGCCCAGCTGCTCGTTGGTGACGCCGAGCGCCTTCTGCAGCGGGTCGTAGAACACCGCTTTCAGGTACGCCGGCGCGTAGATGATCGAACTGCCGATGCTGGCGAGGATGAGCAGGAACCACCGCCGTCCCTTGCTCAGCTCGTCGTAGGTTTTCTCACCTGTGGTACTGGAGGGCGTCGTTGCCGCCATCGGATTCTCCTTCTCGTGGGTAGCGTGGATGCCCGGGCGCAGGCGTCATGGCGTGCGACGAGGACGAAGCGATTCTGCCCGGCGGCCACGCGAAATCACTATCGCTAACTGGGCATGAGTGATGAGATCACGAGAAACCGGGGATGAGCTTTCCGGCGCTCACCAGAAAATAGTGATGCTGTTGACAAGGGAATTTATCTGGACGAAATGTGATGAAAAATATCCATTGACGGATAACCGGGGGGGAGTAGGGTTGCGCCACCGAACAACATCGTTCGGTTCACAACCGGGGAGGAATAATGACGATGAGGTTATCAAGGCGGCTGGTGGCCGTCGCGACTGGGGTGGCTCTCGCCTTCGGTGTCGGCGTCATGGGCGCGGCGCCGGCGATGGCGCAAGCCGGGGCGATTACCAACCCCGGGTGCACGACGAACACGTACATCTACATCAAGACGGTGACCACTGGTCCGACAACGCACTACTACACGTCAACGTCGGGTTCACAGAAGTCCTGGAATTTGGGTGACTTGCCCTCTGGATCAGAGAGGAAGACCGCGACAGGGTATTCAACTGCGCAGTCAGTGTCGGCTGCTGCGACGGTTCTCACTTCGATCGCGTACGCGTGTGGGTAGATGAGGGAGGATCGTAAAGGCCGGTCAACACTCCGCGTGGCAATTGCCGGAGTGCTGGTGGTCACCGCGGGGTTGGTTGGGTGTACGTCTTCGGTGGATCCGTCCGCGTCGCCGTCGGTGGCGTGGACGGATCCGGTGTGGGTGGCGGAGCAGGCGGCAGAGCGGGAGGAGTACCGGGCGGAGATGCAGTCGTGTTTGGATGGCATGGGGTGGCACGTCACGGTGAATCTTGATGGTGGCATTGTGGAACCTTTCACATCGGACGAGGAGCTTCAGCGAAACGTGGCCGACATGGAGACCTGTCGGGTGTCCATGGGGCTGCCGGGAAAAAGGCTGCCTGCGACATTGGACGAACTGAAAACGATATATACCCAATTGCTTGATGTCCGGAACTGCTTAATCGCCCATGGAGTGGCGATGGGTCCGGCCCAGAGTGAGGACGCCTGGCTTGACGCGATTCAGTCAGATGGCGCGGATGATTACTGGCATCCCTACAGTGATCCGGGGCTTGAGGCGCTCAGTATGGACAAGCAGCAAGCGCTTGAGGCGTTGTGTCCGCAACCCTGGTCTCGCGGGTAGGCTCATGACCAGGTGTCGTGTGGTGGCACCCGGAGTGCTGTTGTGTACGGTCGTGGGGTTGGCCGGGTGTACATCGTCGGCGGGCTCGTCCCAGTCGCCGTCTCCGGTGTGGACGGCTCCGGCATGGGTGGCGGAGCAGGCGGCGAAGCGTGAAGAGTTCCGGACGGCGATGCAGGCATGTCTTGACGCTCGGGGGTGGCAGGTCACGGTTGACCTCAATGGGGGCATTGTGGAGCCGTTCACGTCGGATGAGCAATCGCGGTTCACGACCGACTATGACGTATGTCGGGTGTTGATGGGGTACTCGGCTGAGGGGTTGCCAGCGACGGTGGATGAGTTGAAAGTGAACTATGGGCAGTGGCTTGATGTGCGGGATTGCTTTGTCGCGCACGGGGTGGCGATGGGTCCGCCCCAGAGTGAGGACGCCTGGCTTGACGCTGTCCAATCTGGCAGTAGTGACTTATGGCTTCCCTACACTGACCCGGCGCTTGAGGCGCTTCCCATGGATGAGCAGGAGGCGCTTGAGGCGTTGTGTCCGCAGCCGTGGTCGACGAAGTAGAGTGGGCTACGGGCCTGAGGGTGTTGGTCCCACTGGTGTCGGATGGGAAGGGGTTGGGATGCGGCGGCGTGTGTGGGTTCCCCTGGTGTGGGGGGTGTCGTTGGTCGTGGTGGCGGGGGTTGCCTGGGTGGCAGCGCGGGCGGCGTTCGTGCCGCCGCAGGTGGTGGAGGAGGAGTTGCCGCCGGCCACGGCGGTGGTGGCGGAGGCGTCGATTGGCGCGTCGTCGCCCGTGACGGTGTCGGTCACCTGGGAGACGCACCCGTTGGCGGCAGGTTCCCTGGCGGGGATGGTGACGGTGGTGAGTCTGCCCGAGTCCGGGGTCATCAACGCCGGGGATGTCGTATTGTCGGTTGATTTGCGGCCGGTGGTGGTCGTGCCGGGTGCCGTTCCCGCGTTTCGTGATCTGGGTGTTGGGACGAGTGGGGATGATGTCCGCCAACTTCAGGCGTTCCTCAATACCCAGGGGTGTTTGAAGGCGGCGCCGGATGGGACG
>JAIRVA010000346.1 GCA_031254155.1 Propionibacteriaceae bacterium | reverse complement strand
GATCTCGCCTTCTCCGATCTCATCTTGTGGATCCCCGGCACCGACACCCACGAGTTCTACGCCATTGCCCAGATCCGCCCGGCCACGGGACCGACCGCGCTGGAGGACGACGTCGTGGGCGAGGTCATCGCGTACGACAACGCGCACCTCGTCACCCAGGCGTACCTCAGCCGCCAGATCTGCGAGGCGGGCGAAGGCAAAATCCGGGCGGGGCTACCGGTCGACGTGTCGGCGATCCCGCTCATGGTAGACGGCGTGTGCTGGGGGATCGTCGAACGGCACACGAACCAGATGGGGGTCCGCGCCCCCGGCGAGCTTGAAGACCACTATCTGGAAACCGCCACGATTCTGACCAAGATGGCGTGGCGCGGGGTCTTCCCCGACCAGGGCCACAACCGGTTGACCGGGATCAGCCCGCGCGTCGGCGAGGGGATCATTCTCATCGATACCACCGGCACGGTGGAGTACGCGAGCCCCAACGCGGTGAGCGTCTACCGTAAGCTCGGGCTCGCGTCCGACCTGGTGGGCGAGAAGATCGTCCCCCTCACCACGGCCCTGATGAACCGCTCGGGCGCCCCGGTCGACACGCACCTGGCCGCGAGTTTCCGGTCGCCGCACTCCGAAGAGGCGGACATCGAGACTGAGCACGCCTCCCTGTTCATGCGGATCATGCCCCTCACGAACAATCGCGGGCGGATCGGCACGCTCGTCGTGTGCCGGGACACGACCGAGATCCGGCGCAAGGAGCGCCAACTCGTGACGAAGGACGCGACGATCCGCGAGATCCACCACCGGGTGAAGAACAACCTCCAGACCGTATCGGCGCTGCTGCGGCTCCAGGCCCGCCGCATGAAGTCGACCGAGGCGCAGGGTGCGTTGGAGGAGGCGATGGCGCGGGTCCAGGCGATCGCGGTCGTGCACGAGATCCTGTCGTACTCGATGTCGGGCAGCGTCGACTTCGACGATGTGGCCGACCGCCTGCTCAAGCTCACGGGCGATTTGGCGGTGGAGAAGGGCCAGGTCCAGACCCGGCGGCAGGGCAGCTTTGGCGAGATCCCCGCGGAGGTTGCCACCTCCTTGGCGCTCGTGATGACCGAATTGTGCCAGAACGCCATTGAGCACGGGCTGGCCACGGGTTGCGGTACCGTCACCGTCGTCCCGGTCCGGCAGGCCGACGGCAGTCTCGAGGTCTCAGTCATCGACAACGGGCAGGGGCTGCCCGACGGCTTCCTGATCAACGACGCGGCGCGGACCAGTCTCGGGTTGTCCATCGTGACGACGCTGCTGCAAGACCTGCACGGCGAGTTTTCCCTTGTCCCCAACCCCGACGGCGTCGGGGCGCGGGCAATCGTCCGGGTACCGCTCTAAAACAACTAGCCCATCCGGAGCCGCGAACGGGCGGCGCGGCGCTTCATCGACCGGCGCTCATCCTCGCTCATACCGCCCCAGACACCGTGGTCCTGGCCAGCCTCCAACGCCCAGTGCAGGCACTTGTCCCGCACCGTACAACGGGCACAAACCTTTTTTGCCTCTTCGATCTGGAGCAAGGCCGGTCCGGTGTTGCCAACCGGGAAAAACAGCTCCGGATCTTCAGTCAGGCAGGCGGCTTGGTGGCGCCAGTCCATTGTCCTCCTTCGGGTTGGCAGGGGGTGATCTCACCATTCACAACCGTATAAGAATGGCACGTGAGCCTCGAATATACAAGGGTTTTCAGGAAAAAGTCTCCAGTGCGCGGCCCGGTACGGCCCGCCGTACCCCTACTCGAAGGCTGACTCGAGGAGCGCTTTCTGCCCGCTTTCGTGGTCGTGGTGGGAGCCGACGTCGGGGGCGCAGGAGCTCGGCCGGCAGATGCCCCGCAGCGCGATGGTGCGTTCGTGGAGGTACGGTTCGACCTCCTGGGGGATGAACTTCTCCATCAGGAGCCAGCCGCCCTGGTTCTCCGGTTCCTCCTGGACGTACCGGATGTCGGCCACCTGGGGGTATTTGGCGAACTCAGTGGCCAGTTCGACGGCGGGAATGGGGTAGAATTGCTCGATTGAGATGATGGCCACCTGGCCGTCCCGGCCCCGGCGGGCCCGTTCCTCGATGAGTTCCCACCGCAGCTTGCCCGAGCAGAGCAGAATCGACGCGACGCGCTTCTGGTCGGCCACAGTCTCGTCGGCCAGCACCGGTCGCCACGCGCCGCGGGTGAAGTCGTCCGGCGCTGATACGGCGTGTTTGTTGCGCAACATCGACTTCGGCGTGGCGACGACGAGCGGGCGGTGCCACGGCGCGTACGCGTGGGCCCGCAGGAGGTGGAAGTAGTTCGCCGGGGTGGACGGCTGGGCGACCGTCAGGGCGTTCTGGGAGCAGAGCTGGAACCAGCGTTCGAGCCGGGCGGACGAGTGGTCCGGGCCCTGCCCGTCGTACCCGTGCGGCAGCAGCAGGACGACGCCCGACCGCTGCTGCCACTTGGCGTCGCCGGAGGAGATGAACTCGTCGATGACCGCCTGGGCGGTGTTGGCGAAATCGCCGAACTGGGCCTCCCAGGCCACCAGCGCCTCGGGCGCGGCGACCGAGTACCCGTACTCGAAGCCGAGACCGGCGTACTCGCTCAGCAGGGAGTCGAAAATGTCGAAGGGGCCCTGGGTGGCGGTGATGTGCTTGAGCGGGACGTACGCCTCGTTGCTCACCCGGTCGACCACCGCGCCGAAGCGTTGCGAGAAGGTACCCCGGCGGCTGTCCTGGCCGACGACACGGACACGGCGGCCCTCGAGCAGGAGCGACCCGAACGCCAGCATCTCCGCGGTCGCCCAGTCGACCGGACCCTGGCGGATGGCGTCGGCGCGCCGCTGCAACTGGGTGAGGACACGCGGGTGGACGGTGAAACCGGCGGGGAAGCGCAGGTGGGCGTCGGCGATCGCGCTCATGACGGTCTCGTCCACGGCGGTCGACCCCCACAACCCATGTTTCGAGGGGTACCGCGGGCGCCGGACGTAGTCGGCGTCCTTCACCGGCGTCGACGCGGTCTGGCGGACATCGTCGAACACGGCCTCCAGCCGCTCCCCGAAGCGCTGCTCGACTCCGGCGGCGTCCGCGAGCGAGATGTCGCCCCGGCCGATGAGTGCCTCGGTGTACAGGGCGCGGACGGAGCGTTTCTTCGCGATCAGGTCGTACATCACGGGCTGGGTGAAGCTCGGGTCGTCGCCCTCGTTGTGGCCGCGCCGGCGGTAGCAGACGAGGTCGATGACGACATCCTTGTGGAAGGCCTCACGGTAGGCGTACGCCAGGCTCGCCACCCGCACACACGCGTCCGGGTCGTCGCCGTTGACGTGGAAGACCGGGGCCTGGACGACCTTGGCGACATCGGTGCAGTACGTCGACGAGCGGGAATCGATCGGGGCCGTCGTGAAGCCGATCTGGTTGTTGATGACGAGGTGGACCGTTCCGCCGGTCGAGTAGGCGCGGAGTTGCGACATCTGCATCGTCTCGTAGACGACGCCCTGGCCGGACATCGCCGCGTCGCCGTGGACGAGGATCGGCAGGACGGGGAAGGGCGTGTCGGAGCGGGAGAGATCCTGCTTCGCGCGGGCGATCCCCTCGAGCACGGGATCGACCGTCTCCAGGTGGGAGGGGTTGGCGGCCACCGACACGTCGATGCCGGCCCCGGAGTGGGCGGTGAAGCGGCCCTGGGCCCCCAGGTGGTACTTCACGTCGCCCGAGCCCGTGCCCGAGGCGGGTTCGATGCCCTCCTCGAACTCCTGGAAGATCTGGGCGTACGACTTGCCGGCGATGTTGGCCAGGACGTTGAGACGCCCGCGGTGCGACATGCCGATGCACACCTCGTCGAGACCGGCCTCCGCGGCCAGGCTGCAGACCTGGTCGAGGATGACGATCGTCGACTCGCCGCCCTCGAGGGAGAACCGCTTCTGGCCGACGAACTTCTTCTGGAGGAAAGTCTCGAAGATCTCCGCCTCGTTCAGCCGGTCCAGGATGCGCATGTGCTCGCCGTGCTCGAAGCGCTGCCACGGCGCCTCAAGGCGGGCGCGGAGCCACTCGCGCTGCTCGGGGCTCACGATGTGCATGTATTCCACGCCGACCGTGCGGCAGTACGCGTCCTGCACGGTGGTGAGGATCTTGCGCAGCGAGGTGAGCTGGCGGTTCTCCCCGCCCAGGGTGCCGACCGCGAACTCGCGGTCGAGGTCCCACAGCGTGAGCCCGTGGGTGGCGAGTTCCAAGTCGGGGTGAGAGCGCAGGCGGTACAACAGGGGGTCGATGTCGGCCATCAGGTGGCCGAGGGTCCGGTACGAGTTGACCAGTTCGACCACGCGGGCAGTCTTGGAGACCTGGTTCTGCCGGGTCGTGAAAATGTCCGTGTCCCAGGTGAGGGGGGCGTACGGGATGCGCAGGGCCTCGAAGATCCCCCGGAAGAAGTGGTGCTGGCCGATGAGGAGCTCCTCGATGTACCTGAGGAACTCGCCCGACTGCGCCCCCTGGATCACGCGGTGGTCGTACGTCGAGGTCAGCGTCATGACCTTCGAGATCCCCATGTCCGACAGCCGGGCGGGGCTCGCCCCCTTGAAACCCGGCGCGTAGTCGATGGAGCCGACGCCGAGGATGAGCCCCTGGCCCTTCATGAGGCGGGGAATCGAGTGGGAGGTACCGATGGTCCCGGGGTTGGTCAGGGTGACCGTCGCCCCGGTGAGGTCGTCGACCGTGAGCTTCCCGGCGAACGTCCGCTTGACCAAGTCCTCGTACGCGGCAACGAACTGCGCGAAATCGAGCGTGTCGGCCCGCTTGATGACCGGCACCATCAGTTGGCGGGTACCGTCCGGTTTCACGCGGTCGACCGCCAGGCCGAGGTTGACCGTCCGCGGCGAGACGACGAACGTCCCGCCGTCCGCCTGGTAAAAGACGTTCATGCCGTCGACGGCCATGAGGGCCTTGACCATCGCGTAGCCGACGATGTGGGTGAAGGAGACCTTGCCGCCGCGGGTGCGCTGGAGATGGTTGTTCATCTGCTCCCGCAGGTCGATGACGAGCTTCATGGGGACGTTGCGCACCGAGGTCGCGACCGGGATACCCACCGAGTCGTCCATGTTGTGCGCGGTCTTGAGGGCCGCCCCCCTGATCGGCGTCCGCTCGGCGGCGGGGGCCTTCGTCACCGGGCGGATGGTCGGGTCATCCGGGTTGGCGGACAGCCCGGCCTCGGGGGTCTGGGGGGTCTCGGCGCTGCGGGGCTGCGATGGTTCGACGGCCACCGCCGGCGCGGGGGCGACCCGCGCGGGCGGTTCGGCCGGGACGGGCGTTGGGACAGCCGCCGGAACCGGGGGGGCCGGGGGAGTCTCCTGAGGCGGTTCGCCAGCCGCGGCGGCTGGTCGTACGGGCGGGGTGAACAACCGGGCCCACTCGGGGGGTACCGAGTCCGGATCAGACTCAAACTGCTCCCGCATGGCCTCGATGAACCACTCGTTGCTGCCGAAATCGTTGGTGTCGATCATGATTCCCTGCCTCACTTAGGGGGTACCACCTCAGACTAGCGCCGATCACCGGTTTTCGAGACGTTTCGTGGGGCGCACAAGGACCCAACCTTGGAAAAGCGCCCCCAGCAGGATTTGAACCTGCGCTCCCGCCTCCGGAGGGCGGTGCTCTATCCCCTGAGCTATGGGGGCTTGACCTGGGGAACCACTGATCTACCATGTACCGCCATCCGAACGCCCGGACGGG
Organism: Propionibacteriaceae bacterium; assembly: GCA_031254155.1. Taxonomy (GTDB): domain Bacteria; phylum Actinomycetota; class Actinomycetes; order Propionibacteriales; family Propionibacteriaceae; genus WQYJ01. The sequence goes on along the minus strand of JAIRVA010000346.1, from coordinate 19 downwards.
CGATCTCCGCCTCCTCCAT
>JAIRVA010000330.1 GCA_031254155.1 Propionibacteriaceae bacterium | reverse complement strand
TACAGGTCGTTTTTGCGCCGGAGCAGGTGGTCGTTGTCGTCGCGGGCCTGGCCGTCGAGCAGAAGCGCGAGACAGTCGGCGCGGCTGACGCCCCGGAAGCGCTCGTTCGCCGCGCGGTCGAAGGGGACCCCCAGCTCGTCGGCCAGTTGCTGCCACGCCCGGTAGTGCATCTCGGCCGTGTCGGTGATGACCCCGTCCAGGTCGAAGATGACGGCGGCTAGCTCGTTCATGGGCCTCCTTTGGCTCGTGGTTAGATCGTGCTAACTCGGCCATTGTACCTCAAACTGCGTAGTCAAAGTATAACGATACGGTAACGCTCCTTGACATTTCGGGTGAGGGGGTTGAGAATCAATTTGATCGATCAAATACGGCAAGGAGGCCGGCATGGTGCCCCAGGTGCGACCCACCCAGGCGAGTCTTGCGGCCGCACTGGGCGTGTCGCGCCAGACGGTGTCCAACGTCATCAACAGCCCGGGGTTGGTCCGGCCCGCCACCCGCAAACGGGTCGAGGACGCCATCAAGGCGTCGGGGTACCGTCCGCAGATCGCCGGACGGGCGCTTCGGACCCACCGGTCCGGCGCGATCGGTATGCGGCTGCATCCGGTGGTCGACGGTGTCAACGGGGAGGTCCTCGACCGGTTCTTCCACGCCGTGACCGAGACGGCGCAGGCCCGGGGCTACCGGATCAACCTTTTCACGGCGGGCGACGCCGAAACCGAGGTGGCCCAGCTGACCGACATGTTCCACCAGGGGGTCATCGACGGCGCCCTCCTCATCGACTCCCGGCTGCGGGACCCCCGTCCGGCCGGACTCGCGGCGTGCGGGTTGCCGTTCGTGGTTTTCGGACGACCCTGGGGCGACCCCGGCGCCGCCCACTCGTGGGTCGACGTCGATGGCCGGGCCGGGGTGTACCGGGCGACGCAGCACCTGGTCGCGGCTGGCCACCGCGTCGGCTTCATCGGCTGGCCGTCAGCGTCGGCGGTTGGCGAGGACCGGCGGGCGGGCTGGCTGGCCGCCGGTGGCGACGAAGCGGACCAGTACCTGACGGAGGACACGACGCGGGACGGGTTGGGCGGCGCGCAGGTGCTCCGCGCGCGGGGCGTCACGGCGGTCGTCTGCGTCTCCGACGGCCTCGCTCTGGGCGCAGTCCAGGCGTTCGCCGGCCGGGCCCAGGGTGGCGAACTCCCCGTGATCGGTTTTGACAACACTCCGGTTGCCCGCGCCCTTGGTCTCAGCAGCGTCAGCCAGCCGGTGGAAGCCGCGGCGGCCCTGATCCTCCGGTCGCTCCTCGACGCCGTGGAGCAACGCGAAGCGCCCCCGCCGAGCGGCGTCCTTCTCGTACCCACCCTTGAACTCCGGCAGTGGGAGCCCATCGCCGCCTATCCGAATGGAGAAGAACAATGAAAATGACACAACGCACGATCTCCGGCGTGGCCGCCGGATGTCTCATGATCGCTGCCCTGGCCGGCTGTTCGTCGGGCGGGAATAGCAGCAGTACGACCGGTGCGCCGACGTCGGCCGCCGCCACCAACACCAACAAGATCTCGATTCTCATCGGCTCGTCCGGCCAGGCCGAAACCGACGCGGTCACGGCCGCCGCCTCGGCGTGGAGCGCCACGAGTGGCATTCCCACCGAGGTCATCGCCGCGACCGACCTCAACCAGGAGGCCGCCCAGGGCTTCGCCTCCGGCCAGCCGGCCGACCTGCTCTACGTGTCGACGGACAACCTGGCCGGGTGGGCGGCCAACGGGTCGCTCGAAGCCTACGGCGACAAGCTCACGAACAAGGCTGACTTCTACCCGGCGCTGAAGGACGCGTTCACGGTGAATGGCCAGTTCTACGCTGCGCCGAAGGACTTCTCCACTCTCGCCCTCGTCATCAACGACGACATGTGGTCGGCGGCCGGGCTCACCGCGGCCGACTACCCGAAGACCTGGGCCGATCTCGAGACGGTGGCCGGCAAACTCACCACCACCGATCACGTCGGTCTGGCCTTCGGTGCCGAGTTGCAGCGCGTGGGCGTCTTCCTCGCCCAGGCGGGCGGCGGGATCGTCACCGCTGGCAAGGCGACCGCGAACTCTGGGGCCAACGTCGACGCCCTGACGTACGTGAAGAAGCTCATCACCGAGGGGTACGCGGGCTTCGCCTCCGACCTCGGCGCGGGCTGGGGCGGCGAGGCGTTCGGCAAGGGGATGGCCGCCATGGTCATCGAAGGCAACTGGATCACGGGGGCCATGCAGAACGACTACGCCAGCGTGCACTACACGGCTGTCGAACTGCCCGCGGGTAAGCAGAAGGGGACGTTGCAGTACACCAACGCCTGGGGTCTCTCGGCCGACGGTGACAACAAGGACAACGCAATCAAGCTCGTCGAGTACCTGACCTCCACCGCGCAGCAGACGGCGTTCGCAAAGGCGTTCGGGGTCATGCCGTCGGTCAAGTCGGCGGGCGACGCGTACAAGACCGATTCCCCGGCGATGGCGGCCTTCCTGGCTGGCGCGGACTACGCGCAAAACCTCCCCTCGATGCCAGGGGTGGCAGCGACGATCACCGACTTCAACTCGACGCTGGGGACGTTGAAGGCGGCCGACCCGAAGGCGCTGCTCGACACGTTCCAGACCAACCTGCAGGCCGCCATCAGCGCCTAGCCATGGCGACGGAAGGCCTCGCGGTGACGCGGGTCACGCGCAGCCGGCGACGGACGGTGAACCTGCGCCGTAGCGTCGCCGGCTGGGTGTTCGTCGCCCCGGCCGTTCTCATCATCGGCGTGTTCGTCCTCGTCCCCATCGTGATGGCGGCGTGGGTCAGCGTGTCGGACTGGAGCGGCCGGGGCAGCCCGCTGGACGCGGGCTTCGTGGGGGCGACCAACTACGAGTCATTCCTCACGGGTACCGGGCTCGCGGCGAAGGACTTCGGTACCGCGATCCGCAACACGGCGTACTATTTCCTGTTCGTCGTCCCCGCCCAGACGGTCGTGTCGCTCGGCCTGGCGATTCTCGTCAACCGGCGCGCTCTCAAGGGTAAGGGGTTCTTCCGGACCGCCTTCTACTTCCCCTCGGTGACCTCGACGGTCGCGATCACCGCCCTGTGGACCTTCCTGTTCTCCGCCTCCGGCGCGGTCAACGCGGCGCTGGCGAAACTTTCGGTCACGGGCCCGACCTGGTTCAATGACCCGCGGGGTTTGTTCTACGTCCTCACCGGCCAGACTCAGCCGGCGGGCGGCCCGGCGACGCCACGCGTCCTCGGCATCACGGTGTGGGACTGGCTCTCGGGCCCGTCGATCGCCATGTGCGCGTT
>JAIRVA010000328.1 GCA_031254155.1 Propionibacteriaceae bacterium | reverse complement strand
CAGTTGAGTTTCCTGCGGGCCGTGATCATGGGGGAAGACGCGCTGAGTTCGCAGGCGACGTTGAAGAAATACGATCTGGGGACATCGGCCAACGTTGTGAGAATCAAGAAGGCGCTGGTGGATCGTGAGATCATCGACGTGATGGATAGCACAATCCAGATTCTTGACCCCGTGTTCAAAAACTGGCTCGTGACACGCTACTTCCGCTCATGACCAACCCGATAGACTGGCCGGATAACCAACGTTAGGAGGTCCCCATGGACATGTTCGCGTACCGGATCGTACCCGTCGTCGTCATCCAGGATGCCGAGGATGCCGAGCCGCTGGGCCGGGCCCTCGTGGCGGGCGGTCTGCCCGTCGCGGAGGTGACGTTCCGCACGGACGCCGCGGCGGAGTCGATCGCCATCATGAGCGAGATCGAGGGCCTTCGTGTTGGTGCGGGTACGGTGGTGACCCCCGCCCAGGTGGAGTTCGCGGTCGAGGCCGGCGCCGAGTTCATCGTCAGTCCGGGCCTGCGCTCCGATGTCGTCCGGGAGGCCCAGATGGCGGGCAAGCCGGTCATTCCGGGGGCGGTGACGCCGACCGAGATCATGAACGCCCTGGCGATGGGGCTGGAGACCGTGAAGTTCTTCCCGGCCAACGTACTGGGCGGCCCGTCGGCCATCAAGGCGCTCGCCGCCCCGTTCACCACCGTCAGGTTCGTCCCGACGGGCGGGGTGTCGCCCGCCAATCTCAAAGAGTACCTGTCGCTCAAGTGCGTCCCCGCTGTCGGCGGGTCGTGGATGGTACCGCCGGGGCTCATCGCCGCCCGTGATTTCACGGCGATCACGGCCCTCTGCCACGAAGCGGTCGAACTCGCCATCTCATGCTGAACCTGCGGCCGGCCGCCGAGTGCCGCTACGATGCGGTCAGCCTCGGCGAGGTTATGCTGCGTCTGGACCCGGGGGCCGCCCGGATCCGGACGGCCCGGACGTTCACCGCCTGGGAGGGCGGCGGGGAGTACAACGTCATCCGGGGCCTGCGCAAGGTGTTCGGCCTGAAGACCGCGGTCGTCACCGCGCTCGTGGACAACGAGGTTGGCCGCCTGGTGGAGGACTTCATGCTCCAGGGCGGCGTGGATGTGTCGCACGTGGTCTGGGTACCCTCCGACGGCGTCGGCCGGAGTGTCCGCAACGGGCTGAACTTCACCGAGCGCGGCTTCGGGGTCCGGGGCGCGGTCGGGGTGTCCGACCGCGGTCACACCGCCGTGTCGCAGTTGCGGCCGGGCGACATCGACTGGGCCGAGATCTTCGGGCGGCAGGGTGCCCGCTGGTTCCACACGGGCGGTATCTTCGCCGCGCTGTCGGAGTCGGCGGCGGAAGTCACGCTGGAGGCGGTCGAAGCCGCGCACCGGTACGGTACGGTCGTGTCGTACGACCTCAACTACCGGCCGAGCCTCTGGAAAACGATTGGGGGCGGGGCCCAGGCACAAACGGTCAACCGCGAGCTGGCCACGTCCGTCGATGTCATGATCGGCAACGAGGAGGACTTCACCGCCGCGCTCGGCTTCGAGATCGAGGGGACGGACCCCAACCTGACGTACCTGCCCGTGGCCGCCTTCGGACGCATGATCGAGCGGGTCTCGGCGAGGTACCCCAACTTCGAGGTCATCGCGACCACCCTGCGTGCGGTGACATCCGCCACGGTCAACGACTGGGGGGCGATCGCGTGGAGCCGCGAGTCCGGGCTGGTCGAGGCCACGCAGCGGGACGGACTGGAGATCTTTGACCGCGTCGGCGGCGGGGACTCTTTCGCCTCGGGGCTGGTCTACGGCCTGCTTGAGGGCGAAACCCTCGAGACGGCGGTCAACTACGGGGCCGCCCACGGTGCCCTCGCCATGACGACGCCCGGCGATACCTCCATGGCGACCGCGGCCGAGGTCAAGAAACTGGCCGGTGGCGGCTCGGCCCGGGTTGATCGTTGACGCGAACTCGTTCACACGTGTATCACAATATGCTAGGCTAAGCGTTAGCACATTATCGTTGGCGCGGGGCAGAGTCCGTATGGCATCCCAGTCCCCACGTCCCCGGGCACGACGGCCTCATCAGTCGGTGGGTGTCGGCTGGTCGGCGTCGTGTGTGCGTGCGCTTGAGATGCCCCTTCTCAAGCAGCGGGACCGCTTCCCACCTCGGGAGGCGGTCCCGTCACAGTTTGACGCGGAGGGTGTCGTGCCACTCCGTGCCGACGACGTGGCCGGCGGCATCAACGTGCGCGATGACGATCGAGGCGGTGGCGAGAAAGCGGGGCGGAATGTCGAGGGGGGCCAGCATGGCCGGGATCACCGGGCGGTGGCCGCACACCACCGTCGGGATGCCCGAGGCGCCGACCGCGCGGGCGAGCCGGGCCATGTACGCCCCGACCTCAGCCTCGGTCGCGGTCTCCTCGGCGAGGACCGGTGCGCGGGTGATCCGGACCTCGCGCGAGCGGGCGTACGGCTGTAATGTCTGGACGCAGCGGGTCGACGGCGACGACACGAGGTTCGTGATGCCGAACGCGGCCAGGATCTGGTTGAGAAAGGGCAATTGGTTCACGCCACGGTCGTTCAGGGGCCGCAACCGGTCCTCCTTCCGCCAGGTCTCGCGGTTCCGGGCCTTCGCGTGGCGCGCGATCACGAGGGGGGTCGTGTCCGGGAGCGCGACGGCCTCGGCGAGGACGGCCCGTTCGTCCTGGTACGTCAGCGTGGCGAGGGCGGCCTCGGGCGTCAGCCAGCGGGCGTGGTCGACCTCGCTGTTCGGGGTGTGGGACCGGACGGCGAGTGTGACGCCGACCCACCAGGACACCATCTTCATCGTCTGGCCCACGGGGTGGCGGGTCGGGGTGAGGGGGGCACCCAGCCGGATGCGGGTCGCCGACTCTTCCGCCACCTCCCGGACCGCGGTCGCGGGCAGGAGTTCGTGGAGGTGGGCCTTGCCCTTCGGCAGCGTCCAGTCGTCGTACGCGGGCCGGTGGACGAGCAACACCTCCCGGTTGGTGCCCCGCCCGCGCAGGGGCGCGGCGCCGGCGGCCCAGACCGGCATACCCGCGGTCACGCCGGGGACCGCCGCGACCCGGTGGTGGCGATGAGATACTCCTGGATGTCGAGGAGCGGCTTGCCGGTGGCATCCTCCGTCTTCATGACCCACCCGTCCTCGGTCAGCCACCACGACCCGGTGGTCTCCGCGAAGGCCAGGTCAAAGAGCGACCCGATCTGGGCGACGTGCGCCTCGTTCGAGAGCTGGACCAACACCTCCACGCGCCGGTCCAGGTTGCGGTGCATCAGATCCGCCGACCCGATGCCCACCTGGGGCGCTCCGCCGTTGTCGAACCAGAAGAGGCGCGAGTGCTCCAGGAAGCGGCCGAGGATCGAGCGGACGCGGATGTTGTCGGAGAGCCCCGGGACTCCCGCCCGGATCGCGCAGATCCCGCGGACCCAGAGGTCGACCCTGACCCCCGCCTGGCTCGCCCGGTAGAGCGCGTCCATGGTGGCCTCGTCGACGATGGAGTTCACCTTGATGCGGATGCGTCCGGGCACACCCGCCTTCTGCAGGGCGATCTCGTTCTCGATCTTCTCCAGGATCCCCTCGCGGATGCCGAAGGGCGAGACGAGCAGCCGCCGGTAGTTGGACTCGGCGGTCATCCCGGACAGGTGGTTGAACAGGTGCGCCACGTCGTCGGTGATGACGGGGTTCGAGGTCAGCAGGCCCATGTCCTCGTACATCCGGGCTGTCTTGGGGTTGTAGTTGCCGGTCCCGATGTGGCAGTACCGCCGCAGGCAGTCGCCCTCGTCGCGGATCACGAGCGACAGCTTGCAGTGCGTCTTGAGCCCGACCAGGCCGTAGACGACGTGGACCCCGGCCCGTTCCAGCTTGCGGGCCCACGCGATGTTGGCCCGCTCGTCGAAGCGGGCCTTGATCTCGACCAGGGCGAGGACCTGCTTGCCGGCCCGCGCCGCCTCGATGAGCGCGTCGACGATGGGGGAGTCACCGCTCGTCCGGTAGAGGGTCTGCTTGATGGCGAGGACCTGCGGGTCGGCCGCCGCCTGCTCGATGAACCGCTGCACGGACGTCGCGAAGGAGTCGTACGGGTGGTGGAGCAGGACATCGCGTTTCTTCAGCGCGGCGAACATGTCCGCCGGCTGCGAGGTCTCGACTTCGGCCAGGTTGGGGTTGGTCTTCGGCAGGAAGCCGGGGTACTTCAGAGCCTCCTGATCCACATCCGCGATCACGAACAACCCGGTCAGGTCCAACGGCCCGCGGGTGAAGAACAGTTCGGGCTGGGTGACGTCGAGTTCGGAGGTGAGAACGTCGAGCAACTCGGGGTCGATGGACTCCTCGACCTCGAGACGGACCGGTGGGCGCCCGATCTTGCGGCGCAAAAGTTCCTTCTCCAGGGCGAACAGGATGTTCTCCGCGTCGTCCTCCTCGACCTCGAGATCCTCGTTGCGGGTGACCCGGAAGGTGCCGCACTTGGTGATCTCCATGCCGGTGAACACCTGGTCAAGGTGGTGGGAGATGATGTCCTCGAGGGGGACGAAGCGGCCGTCCGTCACCTCGATGAAGCGGGGGAGAACGTCGTTCGGCACCTTGATACGGGCGAACAGCCGGCTGCCGGTTTGCGGGTTGCGGAGCTGGACGGCCAGGTTGAGGCTGAGGCCGGAGATGTACGGGAAGGGGTGCGACGGGTCGACCGCGAGCGGGGTCAGGATCGGGAAGATCCGGTCGGCGAACAGGGTCGAGAGGCGGGCCTTCTCGGAGTCCCACAGGTCGGACCACCGCAGGATGAGGATGCCCTGCCGGGCGAGTTCGGGCAGGACCTCGTCCATGAAGACCCGGGCCTGCTCGGCCGACAGGTCGCGGGCCGTGGACAGGATGGCCTCGTGCAACTCCCGGGGCAACAGCCCCGACGTTCCGCGCCCGGCCAGGCCCGCGTCGATGCGGCGCTTCAGGCCCGCGACGCGCACCATGAAGAATTCGTCCAGGTTCGACGAGAAGATCGCCAGGAACCGGGCGCGCTCCAGCAAGGGTACGCGGATCTTGTCCTTGGCGAGGTCCAGGACGCGGTTGTTGAAGGCGAGCCAGCTCAACTCGCGGTCCAGGTAGCGGTTGTCCGGCAACGGGAGGTCCGCGGGCTCCAGGGGGGCGGCCGGTGCGACCGGTTCTGGGGCGGGCGGTTCCAGGGGGGGCAGCGTGAGCGGAGGCTCGGGTGCGGGAGTCGGCTCCGGCGGGGGGGTGGCCTCGGCCGCCGGGCTCACGGGGGTGGGTACGACGGGTGCCGGCCCGGGCCGGGGCGCGGGGGCCTCGGCGGTGGGTACGCCGAGCTCGGGGACCGTGACCGTGGGGACGATGACCGTGGGTACGACGAGCTCGGGAACCGTGACGGGTGCGGGCTCGCTCTCGACGTCGGTCACCGGCTCAGCCGGCTCAACCGGGTCAGGCTCGTCGGCCGGTGCCTCCGGGGCGACTGGTTGAAGGACGGGTTCGTCGGGGGGTAGCACGACAGGCTTCGGCGCCCGTGGCCGGTCGACGGAGTACTGGAACGGGGGTACGGCGGGGACGCGGGTCGGCGTCGTCTCCGCGGTGTACGGCAGGGCGGTGTTGCTGGTGATGGTGTCTTCCGGCAGCCCCGCGAGCATGGCGAGCACCTGGTCGATCTGCGCCTGGGAGGGCAACCCATCTTTAGTGGAGGCGGCGCGGAGGGACAGGAACTCGTCCATCGGCGTCCGGGGCACACGGGACCGGGCCGACCCTCGCTGCGCACCGGCTCCGCGGGGTGTGCTTGTACCTTCCATACTCTCCTCCTTTTGCGTCGGCGACCAGTTCCGGGCCACACCGCCACGAGACCTGATGAGGGAACCGATCTCCCATGTGCCGCGATCCGAACGCCCGGACGGGCGATCTGCGTCTGCTACCCGTAGTCATGAACTCGCGTCCTCATCCACTTTAGGAACCGCTGATCTACCATGTGCTGCCATCCGAACGCC
>JAIRVA010000249.1 GCA_031254155.1 Propionibacteriaceae bacterium | reverse complement strand
CATTTTCAGAGTTGAAGTACTATTTCGAATGCCCGTACCAGTTTAAGCTCCGGTTTCTGTACGGGTTCAACCCACCCATTCACGAGGCGCTGGGGTACGGCAAAGGGCTGCACGACGCGTTGGCCGAGATCCACAAGCGAGCACTCGCGGGTGACCTGGTCGATGAGATGAGCGTTGAAGAGTTGATTCAGCGGCATCTGCATCTGCCGTATGCTTATCCTGAGTTAACCCGCCAACTTCACGCCGCCGCCCGTGGGGCGTTGCAGCGGTATTTTCGCCAACATGGGGACGACCTGCCGAGAACGGAGCACTCGGAGAAGTCCATTCAAGTTCGCGTTGGGTCTGGGGTAGTCGTCGACGGGCGGATCGATCTGATTAAGCGGTTGGAGACCAACGAGGTTTCTATCGTGGACTTCAAGTCCACCGAACGAGCTCAGTCCGAGAGCATCACCCGGGATCAACTGAACATTTATGCCGTCGGGTACAACGAGCTGACCGGGCATTCTGCCGACTTGATCGAGGTGCTCAACCTCAATGATGCCGGGGCCAATACGAGGGAGTCGATTGATCATTCGCTTCTGGATGACACGCGTGATCGGCTTCTCGATGCTGGATCGGCACTCCGTGGTGGCCATCTGCCGCGCCTTTTGGCATGGTGCGGTACCTGTGACACCTGTGACGTATCGGCATTGTGTCGGAAGAAGAGTAACGGGGAATGACGACTCGACGGGTTCCGTCTCACGTGGACCGAGCGACCCCGTGGAGTACGTGGCGGGGGCGGAGAGAAATCACTGCCGCGCGACGGTGACTTACTCACTTGCTCACTCACCGTGAGCAAGTGAGTAAGTCAGCTGAGCAAGTGGTTGCTCTTCTGAGTGCTGTCTCACCACGGTCTTGGCCCCGCGAAGTGACAGATGGGTCCCCCACCAGGTAAGCTATCCCCTCGGTGCTTAGCCACCCGCTCCTGCCACGGGACCTCCCCGTGGCCGATAGTCCAGAGGAGACAACGCGAATGCGTAGTTATGAAGTCATGATCATTCTTGACCCCGAGGTCGATGACCGCCAGGTACAGGGCATCATTGACAACCACCTCAAGCCCGTCACCAAGGCTGGCGGGGTGGTGACCAGTACCACCATCATGGGGCGAAAGCGGTTCGCGTACGAGATCAAAAAGAAGGCCGAAGGGACCTACGTCGTCGTGAACCTGGAAGCCGATCCTGCTGTTGTCAAGGAGTTCGACCGTCGCCTGAGCATTGATGAAAAGGTGCTGCGGGCCAAGGTCTTCCGCCCGGACGGCAACTAGGGTCTGATCCCACGCCCGGTCACGCGCCGGGCCAACAATCACCAGATTAAGGACCAACATGGCGGGTGAAACACTCATCACAATCGTCGGCAACCTGACCGGCGACCCGGAGTTGCGGTTCACTCCCTCGGGAGCGGCCGTGGCCAATTTCACGGTGGCATCGACGCCTCGTACCTTCGATCGTATGACGAACGAATGGAAAGACGGGGACGCGATGTTCCTCAACTGCTCGGTGTGGCGCCAGGTCGCGGAGAACGTGGCCGAGTCGCTGACCAAGGGCATGCGCGTCATCGTCCAGGGTCGCCTGAAGTCCCGGTCGTACGAGACGCAGTCCGGCGACCGCCGGACCGTCTTCGAGGTCGAGGTCGACGAGGTCGGCCCGGCGCTGCGGTACGCGACGGCGAAAGTGACCAGGACCCCCTCTCAGGGAGGCGGGAACTACCAGGGCGGCTCGGCCGGCTGGCAGGCGGCCCCGCCGCCCGCGGAACCGGCGACCCCGGCCGCCGACCCCTGGGCTTCGGCCCAATCTGACGAACCGCCGTTCTGACGGCGGAATGGTCCTGGGACCCCAGGGCCGAGGGCCGGCGCGCCCGTCGCCGGCCGACAGGCACATTCCGGCGCTGAGCCGGGCTCAAGAAAGGGAGCACCACAATGGCCGCACGCAAGCCAATCCAGAAGCGGAAGCTTGCCCCGGTGAAGACGATTCATATCGGGGAAGTTGACTACAAGGACGTGCAGTTGCTGCGCAAGTTTATTTCTGATCGCGGCAAGATTCGTTCGCGCCGCGTGACCGGGCTGACGGTTCAGGACCAGCGCAAGATCGCCCAGGCGGTCAAGAACGCGCGCGAGGTCGCTCTGCTGCCGTACGCCACGTCGGGGCGCTAAGGAGGACGAGATGAAGCTCATTTTGACAACTGCTGTGAACAACCTCGGGGTGGCCGGGGACATCGTCGATGTCCGGTCGGGCTACGGTCGCAACTTCCTGCTGCCGCAGGGCCACGCCATCGCGTGGACCCGCGGGGCCGAGAAGCAGATCGTGGGTATCAAGCGCGCCCGCGACGCCCGCGAGATCCGCGGGATCGACCACGCCAGCGAGATCCGGGCCCAACTCGAAACTCTGAACATCACCGTCAAGGCGCGCTCCGGCGCGTCGGGTACGCTGTTCGGCGCTGTGACCTCCTCGGCCCTCGCCCTCGCCGTTAAGTCGGCCGGTGGTCCTGCCATCGACAAGCGGGCCATCACGGTCGCCAAGCCGATCAAGACCCTCGGTACGCACATGGTCGGCATCAAACTCCACGATGCCATCACCGCCCACGTACCCGTGGAAGTCGTCGCGGCCTAACCGACGCGCTACGGGGACCACCGACCGGCTCGAGTCCCCGGGGAGTAAGTATGCCCACACCGTTTGCCCCACAAAGTGTCCTCCCTCCGCTTCGCTCCGGTCCGGTACTTTGCGGGGACCCCGGGTATCGGTCAGGGAGTCGGCGAAGAGACGAGAGTCTGAGCACCAAGTGAAGCTAGAAACTGAACTGCGCCGTCTGGCACCCGTGCTGGATCCGCTGGCCCAGGCCTTCGGCGCGGCGGGACACTCGTTGTACCTTGTCGGAGGGCCGGTCCGTGACGCGATCCTCGGCCTCGGTGCCACCGACCTGGACTTCACCACCTCGGCCCGGCCCGACGAGATCGAAGCGGTCCTGCGCCCGCTGGGCGGCCCGGTCTGGGACGTCGGACGGGCGTACGGGACCATCGGTACGATCCTCCAGGGCAGCGACCGCGAGTGGCAGGTGGAGATCACCACCTTCCGGGCAGACGCCTACACCGAGCATTCCCGCAAGCCCGCCGTCGAATTCGGCGATTCGATTGACGACGATCTCCGCCGCCGCGACTTCACCATCAACGCGATGGCGGTCAACCTCGCGGACTGGAGTTTCGTCGACCCGTACCGGGGCGAGGTGGACCTCATTGAGGGTGTTTTGCGGACCCCCGGGACCGCCGAAATGTCCTTCACCGACGACCCGCTGCGGATGCTGCGCGCGGCCCGCTTCGCCGCCCGGTTCGGCTTCCGGCCCACCCGGGACATCGTCAGCGCCATGATGAACCTCCGGGAACGGCTCGGCATTGTCTCCGCCGAGCGCATTCGCGACGAGTTCACCAAGCTGCTCCTGACCGACACGCCCAGGGTCGGGGTTGACCTGCTCGTCCGGACGGGTCTCGCGGACGTTTTCCTCCCCGAGTTGCCCGCGCTGCGGCTCGAGATCGACGAGCACCACCGCCACAAGGACGTTTACGAGCATTCGCTCACTGTCCTCGACCAGGCGATTGCCCTGGAGAAGGCCCGTAACCACGCCCCTGACCTTGTCAACCGCCTGGCCGCGCTCCTGCATGACATCGGCAAGCCCAAGACGCGGCGGTACGAGGCCGACGGCAAGGTTAGTTTCCACCACCACGATGTCGTCGGCGCCAAGCTGGCGGTCAAGCGCCTAACAGCGCTCAAGTTCCCCAAGGACGTCGTGGAGTCCGTCGCGACGCTGATCGAGCTGCACCTGCGTTTCCACGGGTACGGCGAGGGGCAGTGGACGGACTCGGCGGTCCGGCGGTACGTCCGCGACGCCGGCGACGAGGTGGAGCGGCTGCACATGTTGACCCGCTCCGACTGTACGACCCGCAACAAGGCCAAAGCCGAGCGGCTGCGGCGGGCGTACGAAGAACTCGAGTGGCGCATCGACGAACTCTCGGCCCAGGAGGACCTGGACGCCATCCGCCCCGACCTGGACGGGAACCAGATCATGGAGATCCTCGGTATCGGGCCTAGCCGGACGGTCGGCGAGGCGTACAACTTCCTGCTCGAACGCCGGCTTGACCGCGGACCGGTCGACCTCGAGACCGCCACCGCCGAACTGCTGGAGTGGTGGCGGTCCCGGTCGTAGTTCGCTTCCACCGGAATGCGGGCTGTGCGTCGAACGAGGTGATCCAGGTGAGCGCTTGCATCGCGGCACTGTGGGCGGAGCCGGGAACTTGGTTGAGCCGCTCAATGATGATCTGGCGATTAACAACGCCGGCATCAATGAGTGCACGAATGAAGTTCTTGTCTTTCTCGCGGAGAGCACAGGCTTTCGCGACGCAGACATCGTATAGCATGCCAGAGTTGGTCCTGTCTCAACGGAATTGTCCCGCCAGCGCAGTCCGGCGCTCCTCGGGGCTCAGTACCCCGGCCCAGGGTGAGACGTTTCGCATCGCGATGCCGTCCGGACTGAGGTCAAGAAGGACTCGCTTGCAGGCACGGACATCGCCATTCTGGACGAAGGTTTCCCACCGCGTGAGGTTGGTGTCGTGGGGCTCGCCGTGGACTCTCCCGCGTAGGTCGCAGATGTTGGCTTCGACGGCCGGTCGCCAGGCCGCAAGTGTGGTGTCATTGAGTTTCCCGGCGACAGCGCGATGGAGGCGCCAACTGCGATGGTCGGATCGGTTCAGGTCAGCGGGCGCTGTGGTGACTCGGGCGGTGACGGTGTTCCCGAGCGCGGACACAAGGTACGTGAGCATCGCGAGCGATAGGCCGACTTGACCGTTGATGTAGGCACTGAGCCGGGGTTGGGGCACACCCGTCAAACGGGACAACTCAGTCTGCGTTACGCCACGTTCGCGCATCGCTTGGGCGAGAGACTCCGACAATCTATCCATGAGACGAATTATACCAAAAAATGGTATAACTGGCGGATAGTCGCGGAGTTGTTCCGTCCACCCCTCAGCTTTCGCTGCGGCGCCGCAGCTTCGTACCGACGCTCGTGATCGCGGCGAGACCAGTGAGAAGCAGCCACGCGAGGACCGGGGTACCAGCCGCCGTACCGCCCGTCGGCGCCGCCGGCGTGGCCGGGGCAGCCGGCGTGGCACTGGCCACGAGGACCAACATGGTCGCCGTCCGGCCCGGAATGGTCAGCGTACCCGTGGCGGCGTCGAACGTGACGCCCTTGACCACTAAGTCGGCACCGCCCGCCTGGATGGCATTCAGTGCCCAGGCCCGCCCGGCCTGGCCGTCGATCTTCTCCACGATGGTCTGGGGCGAGGCGTTGAAAACGACCATGGCGGCGTCGAGCGCCGGATCGACGTCCGGGGTCCCCGTCGCCGGGTCTTCGATGTCCATCACGATCAGGCCCGGCGTCGGGTCGACTCCGTCATTGAGGAAGTGGACGCGGTCACGGATGAGGGCACCGTTCCCGAGCGTGAGCAGCGGGGTGGAGGACCGTACGCGCAGGAGGTCGAGCGCCATCTGGTTCGCCCGGGCCATCGCCGCCGCGTCCGGCCGGTTGGCCGGGTTGTCGAGCAGCGCCGTCATCGCCGCGGTGTCGCCGCTTGTCACGGGCAGACCGGTCCCGAAAACGTTGGTCGTGCCCGTCCAGTCGATGGCGTTGAAGTAGTCGCCGGAGTTGTACGAGTTGGCGTCCAGCGACTTGGAGCGCAGAAGGTCCTCGCCGGCCTGCCAGAAGGACGGCGACTGCCCGAGGGCGGTGGTCGCCATGGTCAGGACGGCCATCCGGACACGGGTGTCCATGGTCGAGTCGGTTGGCAACTTCCACATGCCATTGTCGAACGAGGTTGTGCCGTCGTGGCAGTCGGCGTAGTTGATCACCTCGGCGGGCTCCGCCGCGTACCCCGCCGCCTGCCGGCCGTCGACCCCGACGCTGCCGTAGGCCGCGCCGTACCCGAAGTCCGACCCGAGCACCGGCGTGCCCGAGCCCTTGTCGGAGGGCAGTTCGTACGCGGCCAGGTTGCCGACGAGCCCGAGCCGGACGAGGTCGGTCCGGTAGTAGAGGTCGGTGAGGGCGTTGTACGGGATCTTCGTACCGCTACTCGTCGTCGCCGCGTCCGCCGGATCGGGTGTCTCGTTGGGATCGGTGTAGAGGCCCGTGCCAAAACCCTGGTACGTCCGCTGGTCACTGTCGAAGGGCCCGCCGCCCCGGACGCCGTCGCGCAGGCGGTCGTTGAACGACCCGATGCCCGTACCGGCCAGGTTGGCCTGCCGGGCGGCCGTGAACAGCGCGTCGTTCGCGGCGGAACCCATGTTCCACGCCTCGCCGTACAGGTACACTGCCGACCCGTCGACACCGTCTTTCGCCACCGTGAGGGCGTCGAGCGCGGCCCG
>JAIRVA010000241.1 GCA_031254155.1 Propionibacteriaceae bacterium | reverse complement strand
CGAACCCAACGCGCCAAAATCGGCCAAATCGAAGACGCCGCCACCACCGCCGAATACGCCGACGTACTCAAACAAGAAGCCGACCTCACCACCGGCCACGGCATCGTCCGCTACACCGGATTGATCACCATCAGCGCCAACACCCAGGATGACCTCCACGCCGCTGTCGCCGCCATCGAACAAGCCGCCATCCAAGCCTCCTGCGAAACCCGCCTCCTCGTCGGCCAACAAGCCCAAGCCTTCACCGCCGCCGCACTACCACTATGCCGGGAAGTCTAGGAACGCATGGTCGCGCCCCTTCCATCAGTCGGGGGATTTGCTCGACATCAAGTGGGTCGCTCCTGCTTCATACTGAGGTTCGGCGGTGTCTAGCGTCTCTCCTTGTGCGAGGCGCAGAGCCTCTTGGACCTTGTCGTTTTTGAGTGGCAGATACTCGCCGTCAATCACAACGCCACCACCGAACAATTGCAGAAACCTCTCTGACGTGGACTCGTCAAGCATGGATGTGTTTGACTGAAGCATGTGATCAATCATCGCTGTCACCTGTGGGGTGGCAAGCCTCGCCATCGCACTCTCCAACTCGGGACAAGCGGCGTCGTCTTCGATGTGGGCACTGGCCAGAAGCCGCATTTGATCAGCGATGAACGCCGCTGCTGCGAGTAGCGCAACGAGACGCCGCTTCGCCTCTTCACTGTCCATGTTGGCACGGTAATCCGCGAGAGTCAGGTCGATAGCCGTCGCAAACTCCGCCGGGGATGCTTCCGGTGTGAGAACTTGACTGTCATCATCCTTGGCGCGTGAAAGAAGTGGAACTATCTTCTCCTGCCACCACCTCGTGATGCGCTGCCGATTGTGCACGACAATCGCGACTCCAATCGCGACAGCAACAACAGCAAGCCCGATGATCAATGCTTTCCGAGTAAAGTCCTTATCTGCCGGATTCAACTTTACCGGACGGACAAGATTATTTGTCAGGTCATCGAACAACAATGAACTGAATCCGTCCCCGTCTCTTGCAAGACCAAGGTGCATTCCCTCTGGGATGTCGACGCTGAAGTTCAACTCTCCTCCATGTAAAAAGATAGCTAAGTCTACGGCCTCTGGACTCCTTCAGCGCACCTGCTGTACATGGAGACCAACGAACACCTTCATGCCGCCGTTCTGGTTCGGCCTGCCAAACAGCGCCGCAGTGAACGTAAAGCCATCGACAAGGCGGTTCGGCAGACCGTGACCGAAGGCCGTCGTCTTCAGCGAGAGGATGACCGCGCCGCTATTGAAGCGGCCAAGCGGGACGCGAAGTCAGCGGTGTATCTGCCGCCCTTCGGTGAACCAGGACCGGCGCAACTGTGGACGCCAGGTAAGCTTCGTCTGCCGCAGCATCAGGACACGACGGCGACGCTGGGCGGTGCGTACCCATTCCTGGCTGAGGGTGGTCTGGGCGCGGACGGGGTGTTCATCGGCCAGGACTTGTTCGGCGGGGCGTCGTTTGTGTATGACCCGTGGGTGTTGTACGCCGCTGGTGTGATCACCGCGCCGAACGTGGTTTTGGCGGGGATCGTCGGCTCCGGCAAGTCCAGCCTGGCCAAGTCGTTGTACACCCGGTCGATCCCGTTCGGCAGGCGGGTGTACGTGCCGGGTGATCCGAAGGGTGAGCACACGGCGGTCGCTGAGGCGGTTGGCGGGAAAGCGATCCAGCTCGGCCACGGCAGGTCTACCCGGTTGAACCCGTTGGACGAGGGCTACCGGCCCGCGCATCTCACCGACGCGGAGTGGTACGCCCAGGTCGCGTCGCGTCGCCGTGACCTGATCGGCGCGCTCGCCGAAACCGTGCTCGACCGGCCCATGACGCCGCTGGAACACACCACCATCGACCTCGCCCTGGCCCGGACAGTCGCGTCGGCGGCCGTACCGATCCTGCCCATGGTCGTCGACCGTATCCTCGCCCCCGACCGTGTGGACGATCCCGACGGGCGTCTGGCCGAGGACGGCCGCCAGGTCGGCCACGCGTTGCGGCGGTTGGTCGCCGGGGACCTCGCGGGACTGTTCGACGGGCCGTCCACGATCCGGTTCGACCCGACCCTGCCCATGATCTCCCTCGACCTGAGCGCAGTGGCGGACAACTCGACGCTGATCTCCGTGCTGATGACCTGCTCGTCGGCGTGGATGGAATCCGCGTTGTTAGACCCGGACGGCGGGCAACGGTGGGTCGTGTACGACGAGGCGTGGCGGCTCATGTCCCACCCCGCCCTGTTACGCCGGATGGACGCCCAGTGGCGGCTCGCCCGCCACTACGGGATCGCGAACCTGCTCATCTTCCACAAACTCACCGACCTGGACAACGTCGGCGACCACGGCTCTGCGATGCGTTCTCTCGCGTCATCGTTGTTGGCGAACGCGGAGACCCGGATCATCTACCGTCAGGAGTCCGACCAGACCACGTCCACCGCCGAAACGCTCGGGCTGACCGGGACGGAGAAGAAACTCCTGCCCACCCTGTCAACCGGGCAAGGGCTGTGGCGCATCAAAGACCGGTCCTTCGTCGTCCAACACCAACTCCACCCCGCCGAACTCGCCCTGTTCGACACCACCACCCGCATGACCCAGAAAGACCCCCGATGACAAGCCGCCACACACCCTGGACGCCCGACCAGCCCATCGTCACCATCACGATCACCGACCCCGACACTCTTCATGTCACAGTGTTCGGCATCGGCTACCACGCACCCGACGACCTGCTCCCGCTCCGGCGGGCGTCCTTCGGCACACTCATGGACCACCTGTACGACCGGCTGCGCCAACCGTTCACCGTCGAGATCATCGAAACCGACGGCAGCCGCCAAACCGGGACGATCAACCTCGCCGACCACGCCACCACTGACGACCCCGGAGAAACACCGCCGCTTCTTCAGCCGTACCACCTCGTGTCGTCGCCCGTCGACCCGACCTGGGAACCGCCGGACGAGACGACCCTCGCGCGTCGCGCGTTACCAGTCGCCCCCGAACCGACTCCGCCTGAAGAGACCACGCCTAACACTGCGCTGTTGCATGCGACCGGCTACCAGCCCGGAGAACAGACGTACGTCGCGGTTGTCGTCACCAGCTTGTCGGCAAACATGGATGGGGATGTCCGGTTCGACGTGCCCTGGTGGGTGGTCGAAGCGTTGCCCGCCGGAAAGATCGTCGTCACCGGATGCGTCTCGCGTACCGTCACCATCCTCGAACCCTTGCCGGTACGATGAACAACCCGGCCTCAATGCCACAAGGGCGCGACACGATGGCCAACCTCGGCCTCGTCGCCCTGGGTATCATCCTCAGCGTCGGGGTGGTCCTGCGCGGGGCGGGCAGTGTCGCGGCGTTCGCCACCGGTCACACCCAACCCACTGGCGGGGCGTTCACTGGTGTCCTCGTCGTGTTCCACCCCAGCGACCCCGGCGAGGTTATCGGAGCCGCCGGGCTTGATACGGTTGCCTACTGGGTCACCGCCGTACTGTTGCTCGGCCTCGCCGCCTGG
>JAIRVA010000234.1 GCA_031254155.1 Propionibacteriaceae bacterium | reverse complement strand
CGCGCATGGTCTGGGTCGCCTCGGGACACGTGGGCGTCTTCAACGACCCGCTGACCGAGTGCCTGAGCTGCCACAAGCGCTTCCGGGCCGACACCCTCGAGGAGGAGTTCGAGTTCCGTAAGGGCCGCAAGCCCGCCGGGCTCACCGAGGTACCGTGCCCCGGTTGCGGTACCAAGGGCCAGTGGACCGAACCGCGCGACTTCAACATGATGCTCAAGACCTACCTCGGGCCGGTCGAGGACGAATCCGGCCTGCACTACCTGCGGCCCGAGACCGCGCAGGGTATCTTCATCAACTTCGCCAACGTCGTGCAGACTGGACGGATGAAGCCGCCGTTCGGCATCGGTCAGACGGGCAAGTCCTTCCGCAACGAGATCACCCCCGGCAACTTCATCTTCCGGACCCGCGAGTTCGAGCAGATGGAGATGGAGTTCTTCGTCCGCCCAGGCGAGGACGAGGACTGGCACCAGTACTGGATCGACGAACGGACCAACTGGTACGTTGACCTGGGCATCGCGCGCGACCACCTCCGCCACTACGAACACCCCAAGGAAAAGCTTTCCCACTACAGCAAACGGACGGTCGACATCGAGTACCGCTTCGGCTTCCAGGGCTCCGACTGGGGCGAACTGGAGGGCATCGCCAACCGGACCGACTTCGACCTGGGGACCCACAGCGAGCACTCCGGCCAGGATCTCAGCTACCGCGACCCGGTGACCAACGAGCGGTACGTGCCGTACGTCATCGAACCCGCCGCCGGGCTGACGCGCTCCCTGATGGCCTTCCTGGTCGAGGGGTACGCGGAGGACGAGGCCCCCAACACCAAGGGCGGGGTCGACACCCGGACCGTGCTGCGGCTCGACCACCGGATCGCGCCCGTCAAGGCCGCCGTGCTCCCGCTCAGCCGCCACGCCGACCTGTCGCCGAAGGCCCGCGATCTCGCCGCCCAGTTGCGGAAGTTCTGGAACGTCGACTTCGACGACGCGCAGGCGATCGGGCGGCGGTACCGCCGCCAGGACGAGATCGGGACGCCGTTTTGTGTCACGGTCGACTTCGACACCCTCGACGACCAGGCGGTCACCATCCGCGAGCGCGACGCGATGACCCAGGAGCGGGTGGGCCTCGACCAGGTCCAGTCGTACCTCGCCTCCCGGCTGACGGGCTGCTGAGCGGCATGCACCTGGGTGACCGGGGGCTGCCCGTGCCCCAGTTCCTGGCTCCCATGGCCGGGGTGACGAACTCCGCGTACCGCCGGCTCTGCCGCGAGCAGGCCGAACTGGGAACGGTCGCGCGCCCGGCCGGGGTGTTCACCTGTGAGATGATCACGGCGCGGGGGGTCGCGGAGCGGATACCCAAGACCCTCGCCATGATGGCCCCGGACCCCGGCGACCCCCTGTTCTCCGTCCAGTTGTACGGGACGGACCCGGTCGTGATCGCGAAGGCCGTGGCCATCGCCGCCGGGGAGCTGGGGGTCGCCCACATCGACCTGAACTTCGGCTGCCCGGTGCCGAAGGTGACGCGCCGCGGCGGCGGGGGAGTGCTGCCGTGGAAGCTGGACCGGTTCGCGGCGATCCTGCAGGCGGCCGTCCGCGCCGCCCAGCCCTTCGCCGTACCGGTCACCATCAAGACCCGGATCGGCATCGACGACGACCATGTGACAATGTTCGACGCCGGGCGGATCGCGGCGGACTGCGGCATCGCGGCGGTCACGCTGCACGCCCGGACGGTCGAGCAGGCGTACGCCGGTCACGCCCGGTGGGACGCCATCGGCGAACTGGCCGCGGTGGTGGCCATCCCGGTGATCGGCAACGGTGACATCTGGGAGGCCGGGGACGCGCTCACGATGATGGCGCAGACCGGCTGTGCCGGGGTCAGCCTCGGCCGCGGCGTGCTCGGGCGGCCGTGGCTCTTCCGCGACCTCGCGGCGGCGTTGACCCTGGGCGAGGCGGGGGTACCGGCGCTGCCGACCTCGACTGAGGTGGCCCGGATGGTCCGCCGCCACGCCGAACTGCTGGTCGAGCACTTCGGCGACGAGCGGCACGGGCTGGCCGACCTGCGCAAACACATGGCGTGGTATTTCAAGGGCTTTTCTCTCGGCGGCGACCTGCGTTCCGACCTGGGCCTGGTGACCTCGCTCGCGCACCTGGATGACCTGCTCGGCCGCGTCCCCGTGGGCGAGCCCTTTCCCCGCCACGAGTTGCACGCGCCCAGGGGCCGTCAAGGCTCGCCGCGGGTGAAGGTCACCCTGCCGTACGGCTGGCTTGACTCCCGGACTCTCGGCGGGACCGAAGTCGGGGAGGCCGGGGACGCAGTCTCGGGCGGCTGAGGGACCTCGGTCTCAGGAGCAGTACGCGGTTGAGGCCGACTCGAAACTCTGGGTGGCGGCAGCGAAATCGCTGAAACCGAACAATAACTGCATTACTACGGCCATGTCACCGGGACTCGCCCCGCTCGTCGCTGTCTGGAGATTGTCGAGCCAGTTCAGGATACGCGTGAGCGACGGGGTGACCGTGTCCGGCGGGTTGGCGTTCTTCAACCGTTCGAAGCCGGTGATCGCGTTGTCCAGGGCGGCGGTGATCGCCGCCTGGTCGCCCCTGAGCATCGCCTCGGACAGTTGGTTGGAGAGGTCGACCAGGTCTTGGCCGACGGCGGCATAGGTCCGGCAGTACGAGTTCGGGCCGAAGTTCGTGAGGCCGACGTACACGCCCGCTCCGACCAGGGCCAGTGCGACGGCGACGATGACGGGAATCAGCCAGCCGGGCCGCTTCTTGACCGGTGGCGCGGCCAGGTACATCCCCGCCGGTGCGTACGGGCTGGCCGGGGGATAGGTTCCCGCCGGGGGATAGGCATTGGGGGGATAGCCGCCTGACGGGGGGTACGTCCCCGCCGGGGGGTACGCGCCCGGCGCTTCGCTGTAGCCAGGGTGGGTACCGGGTGGCGGGTACGACGAGGGGGGCACGAACTGTGGTGGTGTCTGGGGTGCTGCCGCCGGGTCAGGGGGACCCCAGGGGGACTGCGTCATGATGCCTCCTTGCGCGCGCAAGCTTGCTGGCTCGTATCAGGAAGCCTAGCACGCGTTCCCCCGGTGCGTCCGTCTGGATGACAATGTCGGAACCGTGCGGAATACTCGTCCCATGACCATGACTGAACGGGGCGCGCTGTGGGCGTCCACCATGCGGGGGCACGAGGCCGCGCGAATCGTCACCGCGCACGCGGGCGGCGCGGCCGCGGTCACGGCGGGAGAGCCGGTCACGCGGGCCGACCGGGAACGGGTCGAACGGCTGACGCTCCGCGACGGGGCGGCCCTGGCCCGGGGCGCCGGACGGAGGGCGCGGCCGGAGGCCCCGGATCCCGAGCGGACGTGCTTCGAGCGGGACCGCGACCGGATCGTCCACTCGGCGGCGTTCCGGCGCCTGGCGGGCAAGACCCAGGTGGTCGTGTACCCGAAGGACCACCAGCGGACCCGGCTCACCCACGCCCTGGAGGTGGCCCAGGTCGCGACCGCCATCGCGCGGGGCATCGGCGTCAACGTCACGCTGACGGAGGCGATTGCGCTCGGTCACGACTGCGGGCACGGCCCCGGCGGGCACGCCTCGGAGGACGCGTTCACGGAGTACATTCCCGGCGGTTACAGCCACGGTCCGTGGGGTGCCGATGTCGCGTTGTTTCACCTCAACCTCACCCACGAGACCCTGGACGGGATCCGCCGCCACTCGTGGTCAGAGCCTGCCCCGGTCACGGTCGAAGGCGAGATCGTCTCCTGGGCCGACCGCATCGCGTACTGTGCCCATGATCTTGAGGACGCGGTGTCCGCCGGGATCGTCGCGCTGGCCGACGTACCGGACGCCGTCGTCGAAGTGGCCGGACGCCGGCGGTCGTCCCAGCTCCGGGCTTTCATCCGGGCGGTCACAGAAACGAGTGGCCGCGAAGGTACGGTGGGCATGGACGCGGTGACGGCGGCGGCGCTGGCCGAACTCCGGCAGTTCAACTACGAGCGCATCTACATGCGGCCGGATTCGGTCGCGCAGGCGCAGGCGGTCATCGAGGTGTTACGGGGCTTGGTGGATTACCTGATCGCGCACCCCGCCGCCGTACCCGACTTCGGGGAACCGCCCGCGACGCTTCGCGAGGTCGACGAGCGGGTGTGGCGGGCGGTCGCGTACGTGGCGGGCATGACGGACCGGTTTGCGTTCGAGCAGGCCGAGGCGCTGCTGGGCTACGATCTCACCCGGATCCCGCCGGGTATCGGGCGGGGTGTCACTCTCCCGTAGAGGCCCGGATCAGCGCCTTGCGGCGGACTTCAAGATCGATCATCTGTTGGAACATCTGCTGATAGTTGCCGGCGTCCGTGACGGGGTTCGTCCGGCCCATCTTGGATTTCAACTCGGTGAGATCACGGTCGAGGACGGTGAGCTTGAGCTTCGCGGCGTACTCCACCGCGGACCGCGGGGTGAGCTGGGCGAGCGGGGGCTCGACGCACAGCTGCAGGGCGAGATCTTTGAGGTCGTCGTGGGTCAGCGCCTCGATGACCGCGGTCGGCCAGTGGGAGCGGTTGGATCCGAGCGACAGGATGCAACGGAACAACGCCCGGTAGGCGCCGTGGGTGAAGTCACGCTCGGTGAGTCCGTACCATGGATCGTCGCCCTCGAACAGGTCGGGGGCCTGCAGGATGAGCTTCAGGGTGTCGCGCTCGGCCACCAGACGGCGGTCCTTGGGGTCGGGGAGGTTGGTGCCGGGCAGCGACGGGGCGTCTTCGGGGGGGCGGCTGGCCGCCGGGCGGCGTCGGCCGAGGACCTCGCGCCGGACAATCGAGGGCTCCAGCCCGACGAGGAAGGCCAGGTCATTGACGTACGTCTCAACCTGCGACTGGTCCCGGATCGACGTCACCAGTGGGGCGGCCTCGCGGACCGCGGCGAGGCGCGCGTCCGGGTGGTCGAGGTCGTAGCGGGCCAGGATGTTGCCCATGACGAACCGGTAGAGCGGGACGCGGCGGGCGACGAGATCGCGGACGGCCTGGTCGCCATGCTTGAGGCGCAGGTCGCAGGGGTCGAGGCCGTCGGGGTCGATGGCGGCCCAGGTGGAGGCGGTGAAGAGTGCGTCCTCCTTGAAGACCTTGAGCGCCGCGTTCCGGCCCG
>JAIRVA010000150.1 GCA_031254155.1 Propionibacteriaceae bacterium | reverse complement strand
GGTGAGCCGGATCAGACCGACGGCCGCGAGAATGACGATGACGATGGCGATGCCCGCGACGATCAGACGCCGGTGGAGACGGGTGGCCGACGTGGGGGGTGACGGCTCGGGGGTGGCGGTTACCGTCTCGGCCGGGGGCTGGTGGTGCGCCGGGGCGGTCCGGGCGGGCCGTTCGGCGGGCTTGGCCGGAACCTCCGTCGGGCCGTCAGGCAGGGCGACGGGCAGGGCGAGCGCGGAGCGGACCGCCGGGCCCGCCGTGCGGATGTACGCGAGCAGGTTCTTGGCCCCACCCGGTCCGGTGATCGTGGGCAGGACGGTACCGGGCAGGTGACGGGCCACCGCGATGACATCGGAGTCGGCCGACTTGCAGCGCGAGCAGATCCGGATGTGGGTGGCCGCCCGCTGGTGATCCCCGTCCGACAACGTGTTTCGTACCAGTGCCCGCGAGTTCTCCCAGACCCAGTGGCAGGTGGAGCGTGGCGGGACCTGGGCGGCGTGCCGGTTCGCCCACTCCTGCCGGAGCTCTTGGCGGGCCCGCCGGAGCCGGGCGGTCGCCTCGTGCTCCTCCAGGCCAGTGGTGAGGGCGATCTGGGCCGGCTTCATCGACTCGATGTGGGCGTCCCAGAGTACCTCCTGCCGGTCCGCCGGCAGGCTCGCGTAAGCGGGGGCCAGGAACGAGTCGGCTTTGTCGGTGACCTCGGCCGAGGATACGGCGCGGATCACGAGATAGAGGTACGGGCGGAACCCGCCGGCGGCGTCCTCATCATTGTCCGGCCGCAGGATGTGGGTCCACGCGCGGGTGTTGGCGGCATCCCAGTCCTCGTCGGGCGCCAGACCCGCCGCCACCGCCTGTCCGTACGCCGCGTGCCGCCGCCACAACTCCTCGGCCGCCGACCGGGAACCCTGGCGGGCCGCGGACAATAGGCTATGATCCGATTGGCCTTCCACGTTCATAGCACCAGACTACCGGGCGGGCGCAAGGGAAGTGCTGATCTACGCTGTGTAGGCCAGTGGATCCCAAGGCGCCTTACATTCCGAGGGCGGTGCGGAGTAGATCGGGGTCGAACAGGCCGGTCTTCTGGTTGTACAGCGTGCTCGTGATGTTCTTGCCGTCCAGGACGAACGTCGGTGTCGACGTGATGTTCGCCTTCAGGGCCGCCGTTTGCTGGGCGTCGACGAACTGTCCGGCGGCCTTGGTGTCGAAGCAGGTCTGGAACGTGGTGAGGTCGTCACGGTACAACCCGATGGCGTCCGGGATCGTCTCCCGCAGCATCGTGTCGGTGAAGCCTGATTCGTCGCTCGGCTGGTTGAGGTAGAGCTGATGGTTGTAGTCGGTGAACTTGCCCTGGATGTCGGCACAGGCGGCCCCCAGGTTGGCGTTCCACGACGAGGCCCAGTTCCCGCTCTTCTGGTGGAGGACCACGTTGGCCTTGCCATCGGTCACCGCCTGTTCCAGCGTCGCGTTGAGCGTCATGTGGGCGGACTTGCAGGCCGTGCAGTTGTAGTCCGACCAGATCTCCAGGGTGGGTACCCCTTTGGTCTCGGGGGCCAGCATCATGCCGTTGTGGCCGCTGTTGGCGCCGGGCGGGACCGTGCCGCCCGTCTGGGCCGCCTGGTCGTCGCGTGAGGACAGGTACCCGTAGACGAACACGGCGATGACGGTGAAGAGGATCACGAGGCCCACAACGACGATAGTGATCCGGATGCGCCGTTCCTTCTTGAACTGGGCGAGGCGCTGGGTCTCGAGCTGTTCGCGACGTGAGCGGCGGACCTGGGAGCTACTGGCCATGGGCGGTACCTTTCGGTGATGAAGGGATCAAATACACTTTAGGCCCTGCACGCGGCAGGCCCAAATCCACTCACTGCCCGAAGGTCACGATGATCTGGTCGGGATCGGTGAAATCGGCCTTTGCCGCCGAGATCGATGAGTCGCCGTTGTAGATGTGAGCGCCGTTGCTGGCGTGGAAATGGACGGGGATAGCGATTTGGGCGTACGCCTGCGTCGTACTGTTGGCCTCAAGCGTCGGGGCCAGGGTGGTGATATCGGGGGCCCCCTCCCCAAGCGTCCAGGTGATGGTCGCGGGGTCGGGAGTCCCGGTCGCGCTGGCGAACCCGAAACCGCAGCCGGCGGGCGCCAACTCCTGGCGGGTCAGGCAGGCGTCGAGCGCAGTCTTCGCCGCCGCCTGGAGGCGGGACACGCCGTCGGGGCTCAGGGCGAAGCTCAGCGTGAACGTCGGGGCGCTCTCCGGGAAGGCGATCGTGATGTCCGGCGTGGGGAAGGTGAGCATGGGGTTGAGACTCGAGAAGGTGTAGACGCCCGGAAACAGGTCGATCTTGGGCGACGCCTGGTCGAGAGCCACGTCGTTGAGAGCGAGCGGGACCCCCTTGCCGAGCAGTTGGGAGAGGTTAAGGGAGAGGAAGCCGCCGTCCAGCAGCCAGGTGCGGTCGTGTTTCTGGACGCGGAAGTGCGCGTCGACTGGTGTCCCACCGAGGGTATAGGTGGCGTTGACGTCCACGGGCGAGGTACTAGTCCCGGGATCGGTGACCTGGATGTCAGCGAGGGGATTGGCGGTGATGGCCGCGGTGAGGAAGGTGTTGGTTGTGAACGTCGGATCGGTGGGTTGCGTCGCGCTGTACTGGAGCGCGGTCGTGGCGTCCCCCTGGGCCAGGGCGTCCAAGTACGCCTGTACGGCGGCGGCCGGCGTACTCGGACCAGCCGGGGCGGAACTGTCGCTCCCCGGTCCGAAGAGGCGGTACCCGCCGTACCCCAGCGCGGCGAGGATGACCAGGGCGATGAGCGCGATGAGGACGACCGGCACGATTGGCCGCCTGGCCCGCGATGGGCGGGGAGACTTGGCGTCGAGGTCCTGATAGTCGCCCGCCCGGGTGGCCGCGGCCCGCTTTCCGACTGGCTCGTTCACCATGACAACCCTTTCCGTAACTCTTGGTAGTAGTTTACGTCACGGCGCCGGCCGGAACCTGCCCGCGCCGCGACACGCAGCAGCAAGATATCGATAATAGCAGTATGGCGTGAACCAGAAAACACATCCGGCGAGGCGAGACGGGGAAAACAGATAAAAGCGCCCCCACGGGGGCGCTTTTACACGGAGGAGAAGACTCAGACGGCGGCCGCGACACGGGTGATGGCGGACTTGCGGTTGGCAGCGTTGTTGGCGTGGATGACGCCCTTGCTGACCGCCTTGTCGAGGCTCCGGGAAGCGACGCGGGCCAACTCGGCGGCCTTGTCGGCGTCACCGGCGGCGGCGGCCTCGCGGACCTTGCGGATCTCCGTACGCAGCTTGGACTTGACGGCCTTGTTGCGCTGGCGGGCGATCTCGTTGGTCTTGTTCCGCTTCATCTGCGACTTGATGTTTGCCACTGGGAATTTCCTCTTCGTCTTGGGGTCTGCGCGCACACGCAAGGGCTCACTCTACCAGTTCCGGCACCTGGCCCTCAAATCCGGTCCGGCCGCGACCTTACACGTACGAGATCTTGGCGAAGTCCGGCTCGTGGGGGGTACCGC
The DNA here is from genome assembly GCA_031254155.1 of Propionibacteriaceae bacterium. Lineage (GTDB taxonomy): Bacteria > Actinomycetota > Actinomycetes > Propionibacteriales > Propionibacteriaceae > WQYJ01. Next base: position 3,675 of record JAIRVA010000150.1, on the reverse strand, counting down.
CCGGCGTGGCCGCGTACCCGAGCAAGACCGAGATCGCGAAGTCGAAACCCGCGGGCAAGACCTTGGCGGCGAGCGGGCTGCCCGGCTGGAGGGCCTGGCCCGGGAAGGCCGCGACGCAGGTGTCGAGCCCGAGCGCCGTGGCGGCGAGCGCGACGTGCGACACCACGATGCCGGCGTCCAAGGCCACCGGGAACGGGCTCTCCACCGCTTGGGTGGCGACGATGATCATGGCTGGTGCGCCGTAGAGCAGGCGGCCCCCGCGTGACTGGATCCGCGCGTAACCGGTCTCGTCGGCCGCCCGGAGGTTCTCCAGGCCCTGGGTTTCGATGTCCCCCATCACCGTCTTGTCCGAGACGACGACGAGGCGCCACGGCTGGCGGTTGACGGCACTGGGCGCGCGGACGCCGGCTTCGGCGATGGTCCGGAGCAGGTCGGCGGGTACGGGGGTGTCCTGGTACGCCCGGCAGGCGTAGCGGCGGGCGATTACAGCGAGAGTGTCAGTTGTCATAGGACAGTTGTACCACGTTTTGCCGCCACTGTGTTCTTGTCCGGGTTCTTATCCGCGAAGGGCGGCCGGGGGAACAGCCAGCTAAGGGCGCGCCGCAACAAGGCCCGGTGCCCGGCGGAGTCGTACGACCGCTCATCGTGGCCGAGCGCCGAGTACACCGCCCGGCCGGGGCCGACTTGGTTGGCCCACGCCAGAACGTGGTGCTCGCCGGTCGACGCGGCCAGGGGTTCGACCCCCCGGTCGATCGTCAGGCCAGTGTACCGCTCGTCAATGACTGTGAAATCGCCTAGTCCCTCGACGATGGCATCGTGCAACGGACGGACGTGGAACTCGCCTTGCGGCGGGTGCCACGACTGGCCGACGACCCATTCCCCGCCCAGGAGGGCGCGGTAGTCCGGGTAGTCCCGCAGTGTTGACGCGGCCGCGTGGAGACCGAGCAGGGACATCCCGCGCGCCACGGCGGTGGCGAGGCCCGCGCGTGCCCGGTCGAGGAGGGCGGGGTCGGGGGTGTCACACTCAGCCCGGGCCGGGTCACCCGCGTTGACGATGAGCAGGTCGACCCCGGCGAGACCCTGGGCCAGTGTCTCGTCGATGTCCTCCGTGATCGTCACGTCGTAGCCGTTTTCCGCCGCCAGCGCCTGAAGGCGGCGCGAAGTGGCGGGAAAGGGGTGCCACGGGTCGGCGTACCGGCCCGCCCCCGAGAGAATGACCGCGACGGGCATGGTCCTCCTTGCGCGACAGACTGTACCCCACAGTGTAGACGATTAGTTTGCCCCGCTGGCCTACCTGAGGGCGCCGGCCAACTCACCGACGAAGGCGGCGATGGCGTCGTCGGCCGCCTCCCCGTGTTCCGCGATGAGGCGGACGATGGCGCTGCCGACGATGACCCCGTCCGCCTGGGCGGCCATCGCGCGGGCCTGGGCGGGGGTAGAGATACCGAACCCGACGGCGACGGGCACCTCCGTCTCGGCGCGGATCGCCGCCACGATGGGTGCGATGTCGGTCGTGATTTCCGAACGGACACCGGTCACGCCGAGCGAACTCACCAGGTAGATGAACCCCTGGGCGTCACGGGCGATCTGACGGGTCCGGGCGAGCGAGGTCGGGGCGACCATCGAGATGAGTGCCACCCCGGCCCGGGTGGCGGCCCCCCGGAGCTCGCCGTGCTCCTCGTACGGCAGATCGGGGATGATGAGGGCGTCCACCCCGGCTCTCGCCGCGGCGCCGAGGAAGGCGTCGTACCCGGCGTGGAAGACCGGGTTGAGGTAGGTCATGAAGGCAAGCGGGACGGTGATGCCGTCCTCGCGCCGAACCGTTTCGACGAGCTCAAGGAGTCGCGTCGGGGTGGTCCCGGCGGCCAGGGCCCGAGCACTCGCCGTCTGGATCACCTCGCCCTCCGCGATCGGGTCGGAGAAGGGGATGCCGATCTCGATGAGCGCCGCGCCGGCGCGCTGGAGGACCCCGATGTAGCGCCGGGTGGCTTCGAGCGACGGGTCGCCGCCCGTGATGAAGGCGATGAACGCCTTGTTCGTGAACGCCTGGCGCAGTCTTTCCGTACCCATGTCAGCCCTCCATCTCGCGACCCCGGTAGCGGGCGATGGCCGCCACGTCCTTGTCCCCGCGCCCCGACAGGCAGATGATGACCGACTCGTCGGGGGAGAGCGCCGGGACATACTCCCGCGCGTACGCGACGGCGTGCGCCGACTCGATCGCCGGGATGATGCCCTCGGTCCGGGCGAGGAACTCGAAGGCGTCGACGGCGGCGTCGTCGGTCACGGGCACGTACGTCGCCCGGCCGGTGTCGTGCAGGAAGGCGTGCTCGGGCCCGATACCCGGGTAGTCGAGGCCCGCCGAGATCGAGTAGACGGGTGCGATCTGGCCCACGTCGTCCTGGCAGAAGTACGACTTCATGCCGTGGAAAACCCCGAGCGCCCCGGTGGCAATCGTCGCGGCGGTCCGGGGGGTCTCGACCCCGGCGCCCGCCGCTTCGCAACCGATCAGGGCGACGGTCGGATCGTCAACGAAGGGGTAGAACAGACCCATGGCGTTGCTGCCACCGCCGACGCAGGCGATGACGGCGGCCGGTAACCGGCCCGCCTGCTCCAGGATCTGGACCCTGGCCTCGCGGCCGATGACGGCCTGGAAGTCGCGGACCATGGTCGGGAAGGGGTGGGGGCCCATGACCGAGCCGAGCACGTAGTGGGTGTCGGCCACCCGGCGGGTCCACTCACGCATGGTCTCGTTGACAGCGTCTTTCAGTGTGCCGGTCCCCGAGGTGACGGGGTGGACCTGCGCGCCCAGCAACTCCATCCGGTAGACGTTGAGGGCCTGGCGCTCGATGTCCTCGCAACCCATGAAGACCTCGCAGTCGAGGCCGAGCAGGGCGGCGGCGGTCGCCGTCGCGACCCCGTGCTGGCCGGCCCCGGTCTCGGCGATGACCCGCGTCTTGCCCATCCGCTGGGCGAGCAGGGTCTGGCCGAGCACGTTGTTGATCTTGTGGGAGCCAGTGTGGTTGAGGTCTTCGCGTTTGAGAAACACCTGCGCCCCGCCGAGGGCCGCCGTCAGTCTGGCGGCGTAGTAGAGACGGGAGGGCCGGCCGGCGTAGTCCCGCAGCAGGGCGTCGAGTTCGGCGGTGAAGCCGGGGTCGGCCTGCGCCGCCGCGTACGCCGCCGCCAGTTCGGTGACCGCGTTCATCAGCGTCTCGGGGATGTACTGGCCCCCGTGAATCCCAAAACGACCGTTCATGTTTCCTTCCCTGATGGTTGGCGGGCGGCGGCGACGAAGGCGCGGATCTTGGCCGGGTCCTTGACTCCCGCCGTCTCGACGCCGCTGCTGACGTCGAGGGCCGTCACGCCGAGCCGGGCGGCGGCCCCGGCGGTTTCGGGCGTGAGCCCGCCCGCCAGGATGAGGGGGAGGCGGGTCGGGTTGAGCTGGGTCCAGTCGAACGGCTCACCCGAGCCGGGTCGCGGCCCGTCCACCAGGAGGGCGTCCGCGCCGAGCCGGGCGGCCTCCGCGAGGCCGGCCGGGCGGGCGGCCTTGATGACCGGGGTTCGCGGCAGCGCGCGGTGGAGGGCCGTGATGTACGCGGCGTCTTCGGCGCCGTGAAGCTGGACCACGGTGACGACCCCGCTATCGACGACGGCTCGGACCTCTTCCGGCTCCGCGTC
>JAIRVA010000109.1 GCA_031254155.1 Propionibacteriaceae bacterium | reverse complement strand
GATCAGGGAAAAGGTCCGTTCCCCCGTACCGATCGCCTCCAGAACCGCTCGGGCCAACGTCGAGCGTGGGAACTCGCCCAACAGGGTCAATTCGCCGCTGACAAGCAGCGGCGACAACGGATCGGCCAGTGCTCGGGCCAGGAACGACCTGCGCGTTTCGCCAGGCTCCCACGAGGTGGCGATCACCGGAAAACCACCGGTGATGAGCCAGGCGTCGATCGCGGCGGCCGGCGGTAGTTCGGTCAGATCCTGGACCTCAGCGGGAGTGAGCGGATCGACGCGCAGGGGGGCCGCCCGCCCGAAGAACGGCCGGTCATGATCGGTCAGTCCTTCCATGACCGACTGGTCGGAACCGATGAGCAGGAGCAGTACCGGTTTGCGCCCAAGGTGTTGGTCCCAGACCGTCTGGAGCGCCCCCTCGAACGACTTGTCACCGGCGGTAAGCCACGGTACTTCATCGATGACGACGATGGTTGGCCGGTCGGTGGGGAGTTGGCCCGCCAGCGTCCGGAGGGCCTGGTTCCAGTCCTGCGGTTTGAGACCCGCGACCAGGCTCGCCTCCGGCAGGCCCGAGGTGGCGATGGCGTCGACAAAGTCCGCCATCTCGGCGTGAGAGGTCCGGTTGTGGGTGGCCTGGAAGACCACCGAGGCCACGCCGGACGTCTCACAAAACTCCTGGACAAGCCGGGATTTCCCGGCCCGGCGACGGCCGGCGACAATGATGGCCCGCCCCGGCGGTGACCCACTCCCGGCCCTCACGGCGGCCAATTGGGCGTGGAGAAGAGCGAGTTCACGCTGACGTCCCACGAAGGTCATATCACTCCTTTAGATAGGAATCATCTATGATAGATCTACTCTATCGTAGATGTACCCTGTGCTTGAGTGTCCCCGCCCGGTAGGGAAGTCAGGCCGGACGCCACTTCGCACTGGTCGCCGCTTCGTACAGTCGCGGGCGCGAGTGCGAAGCCGTGTCAACGGAATCCCGGTTTTGGCCGACATGCCTTCGCACTCGGGCCACACACTCCCGAAAAGGGGGTACGGGGGCGAAGCGGTGTCACGCAACCGAGGGCCGGTACCCACCGCGGGTGGCACTCCGTACCGCCCGACCCCCGGTTCGCGCCCCGTGAGGTCCGGAATGAGTGAAGTGTCACCTTTGTACCTTCGCCCGTCACAGAGCCGAATCTGGCCCGCGTACGGCAACCGTCCGCCCGCCCGGCCCAGGAATCCGCGCGACACCCCGGAAAATAGGGGGTAGAATAGGGAGGTTGGAATCACCAAGGAGACGCATGGCAACCGAACCAGAGCTCACCCCCGACGACCTCGCCCCGACTGATCCGGACGCCCAGTCCGAGGACATCCTGGATACTATCCACCTCGCCGACGCCCAGCTCGTCACGCGCGTGGACGAGGGGTCGTACGACGCGGACGCGATCACGGTCCTCGAGGGGCTGGAGGCGGTCCGGGTCCGCCCGGGCATGTACATCGGGTCAACCGGCGAACGCGGCCTGCACCACCTGGTGTACGAGGTCGTCGACAACTCCGTCGACGAGGCCCTGGCCGGCTATTGCGACACGATCGACGTCCGTATCCTCCCCGGCGGCGGCATCCGCGTCATCGACAATGGCCGCGGTATCCCCGTCGCCGAACACCCGACCGAGCACGTCTCCGCCCTGACCGTCGCCCTGACCAAACTCCACGCCGGCGGCAAGTTTTCCGGCTCCGGCTACAAGGTGTCCGGCGGGCTCCACGGCGTCGGCGTGTCCGTCGTCAACGCCCTGTCGTCGTCGCTGATCGCAACGGTCAAGCGCGACGGGTACGTCTGGCGCCAGTCCTTCAGCCTCGGCGAGCCCGATGCCCCGCTGGAGCGCGGCGAACCGACGGCTGACACCGGGACGACCATCGAGTTCTACGCCTCGCACGACATCTTCGAGACGACCACGTACTCCTTCGAAACCCTCGCCCAGCGCTTCCGCGAGATGGCCTTCCTGAACAAGGGCCTCACGATTTCGATCACGGACGAGCGCGCGCACCACCTCGACGAGGACGGTACGCAGGTCGCCGCGATTTTCCGGTACGACCGGGGCCTCATTGACTACGTCAAATACCTCATCGGTTCCCGCGATGTCATCCACCCCTCGATCATCGACGTCGAGGCGCAGAACACCGAGTCCAACATGAGTCTGGAACTCGCGATGCAGTGGTCGACCACCTATTCCGAATCCGTCCACACGTTCGCGAACACGATCAACACTCACGAGGGTGGTACCCACGAGGAGGGTTTCCGCGCCGCCCTCACCAACACGGTCAACAAGTGGGGCGAGACCTGGGGACTCATCAAAAAGCGGGAGGACCGCGTCTCCGGCGACGACATCCGCGAGGGCCTGACCGCCATCTTGTCGATCAAGATCGCCGAGCCCCAGTTCGAGGGCCAGACCAAGACCAAGCTCGGCAACACCGACGCCAAGTCGTTCGTCCAGAAGGTGGTCAACGACCGGCTCGGCGACTGGTTCGGCGAGAACCCGAACGAGGGCCGCGAGATCATCCGGAAGGCCCAGGCCGCCGCGTCCGCCCGCATCGCGGCCCGCAAGGCCCGCGACCTCGCCCGCAACCGCAAGGGGCTCCTCGGCGGGGGGTCGCTCCCCGGCAAGCTCGCCGATTGCCAGTCCAACAAGCCCGAAGACTGCGAGATCTTCATCGTCGAGGGCGACTCCGCCGGCGGCTCCGCCAAGGGCGGGCGCAACCCGAAGATCCAGGCCATCCTGCCCCTGCGCGGCAAGATCCTCAACATCGAGAAGGCCACCATGGACAAGATCCTGGCCAACAAGGAGGTCGAGGCGATCATCAACGCACTCGGGACCGGGGTCCAGGAAGAGTTCAACCTCGACCGGCTGCGGTACCACAAGATCGTCCTCATGGCCGACGCCGACGTCGACGGCGCCCACATCCGGACGTTGCTGCTCACCCTGCTGTTCCGGTTCATGAAACCGCTCATCGACGCCGGCCACATCTACCTGGCCCAGCCGCCGCTGTTCCGGATCCGGTGGACGAACAGCCCGCACGAGTTGGCGTACAACGACGACGAGCGCGACTCGATCAGAGATAATGGCTTGTCAAACGGCAAAAAGCTGCCCCAGGTCAACCCCATCCAGCGGTACAAGGGGCTCGGTGAGATGGACGCCAGCGACCTCTGGGAGACGACGATGGATCCCGACCGCCGGACCCTGCTCCAGGTGACTCTCGACGATGCCGCGGCGGCGTCGGACATGTTCTCCATCCTGATGGGCGAGGACGTCGAGCAGCGGCGGTCGTTCATCCAGCGTAACGCCAAAGACGTCCGCTTCCTGGATATCTAGGCCCGTACAACAAGAAAGAAGGGTACATGGCTGACGTACTGGATCCGCTGGACCCGCCAGAGGGCGAAACGCCTGCTCAGGAGGACCAAGGGCTGTCCGCGGACGCGCTGACCGGGCGGACGGAACCGATTGATCTCAACACCGAGATCCAGCGGTCGTACCTTGATTACGCCATGTCGGTCATCGTGGGGCGCGCGCTGCCGGACGTCCGCGACGGCCTCAAGCCCGTCCACCGCCGCGTCATCTACGCGATGTACGACGGGGGCTACCGGCCCGACCGCGGCTGGAACAAGTGCTCCCGCGTCGTCGGCGAGGTCATGGGCAAGTACCACCCCCACGGCGACTCCGCGATCTACGACACGCTCGTCCGGCTCGCGCAGCCCTGGGCGATGCGCCACACGCTCGGCGCCGGGCAGGGCAACTTCGGCTCGGCGGGCAACGACCGCGCCGCCGCCATGCGGTACACCGAGTGCAAGATGGCCTCGCTCGCGATGGAGATGGTCCGCGACATCGCCGAGGACACCGTCGACTTCGCCCCCAACTACGACAACCGCGAGACCGAGCCGGTCGTCCTCCCCTCGCGCTTCCCGAATCTGCTTGTCAACGGCAGTACGGGGATCGCGGTCGGCATGGCCACCAACATCCCGACCCACAACCTGCGCGAGATCAATGACGCCGTCCAGTGGGCGCTCGCGAATCCCGACGCCTCCACCGAGGAGCTGCTCAACCAGGCCATGGCCCGGATCAAGGGCCCGGATTTCCCCGGCGGCGCTCTCATCGTCGGCCGTAAAGGCATCGAGGACGCCTACCGGACCGGCCGCGGCCTCGTCACCATGCGGGCAGTCATGGAGGTCGAGGAGGACGGCAACCACACGAACCTCGTGGTCACCGAGCTGCCGTACATGTGCAACCCCGACAACCTCGCCGTCAAGATCGCCGAGCTCGTCAACTCGGGCAAGCTGACCGGCATCGCCGACATCCGCGACGACACCTCCGCCCGCACCGGCCAGCGCCTCGTCATCCAGCTCAAGCGCGACGCCCAGCCGCGCGTCGTGATGAACAACCTCTACAAGCACACCCCCCTCCAGGACACCTTCGGCTGCAACATGCTCGCCCTGGTCGATTCCGTGCCCCGGACGCTCCGCCTCGACCAGTTCCTCTCGTACTGGGTCAAACACCAGCTCGAGGTCATCCAGCGCCGGACCCGCTACCGGATCGCCCAGGCCGAGCGCAACGCGCACATCTGGCGGGGGTACGTGGCCGCGCTCGACCAACTGGACGCTGTCATTGCCCTTATCCGGGGCTCGCGGGACGCCGAGATCGCGAAGGCGGGCCTCATGGACCTGCTCGCGTACGCCGATCCCGTGACCGGCGCCGAGCGGCACATCGACGAGGACCAGGCGACCGCCATCCTCGACCTGCAGTGGCGCCGTCTCGCGGCCATGGAACGCCAGAAGATCATCGACCGCCTGGGCGAGCTGGAGCGCGTCATTGCCGATTTGCGGGACATCTTGGCCTCGCCCGAGCGGCAGCGGACGATCATCGGCGCTGAGTTGCAGGAGATCGTGGACAAGTACGGTGATGAGCGGCGGACGCGGATCACCTCCGCCGACGGTGACCTCTCCGACGAGGACCTGATCCCGCAGGAGGATGTCGTTGTCACCATCACCCATGGTGGCTACGCCAAACGGACGCGCGCCGACCTCTACCGCCTCCAGAAGCGCGGCGGCAAGGGCGTCAAGGGCGCCACGCTGCGCGCCGACGACGAGGTGGCCCACCTGTTCGCCACCAACAGTCATCAATGGCTGCTGTTCTTCACGACGCAGGGGCGGGTGTACCGGACCAAGGTCTGGCAGCTGCCCGAGGGCGGCCGCGAGGCGAAGGGCGGGCACGTCGCCGGCTTGCTAAGTTTCGCGCCCGACGAGAAGATCGCGCAGGTCCTGACCCTGGCGACGTACGGCGATGCGCAATACCTGTTGCTCGCCACCCGCAAGGGCCTGGTCAAGAAGACCGAGCTCGGCCAGTACGATTCCCCGCGCCAGACGGGGCTCATCGCCATCAACTTCCGCGACGAGGACGATGAACTCATCGGGGCGGAACTCTGCAACGCCGTGGACGATGTCCTGCTGGTCTCGCGGCACGGCCAGGCCATCCGCTTCCCCGCCGACGACGACCAGCTGCGCCCGATGGGCCGGGCGACCTCCGGCGTCACCGGGATGCGGTTCCGCGACGACGATTCCCTGCTGTCAATGGCCGTCATCCCGGTCGGGTCCGCCGAGGAAGACCAGTTTGTCTTCACGGTCACCGACGGCGGGTTCGCCAAGCGGACCACCGTGTCGGAGTACCGCCAACAGGGCCGCGGCGGGCTCGGCATCAAGGCCATGAAGCTCGTGGAAGACCGCGGGCAACTGGTGGGCGGGCTGATCGTCGGCGAGGCCGACGAGGTCATCGCCATCAAGACCTCCGGCCAGATCATCCGGGCCAGCGTCGCCGACGTGGCCGTCAAGGGCCGCGACACCATGGGCGTCAAATTCGTCGGCCTGCGCGGCGACGACACCGTGGCCGCCATCGCCCAATATCCCGAGCAGAACACGGAGACCGACGAGGACGGCCCCGCTGGAGACGACGGTACGGATGACGGGGCCGGCGTACCCACGGCGACCGAGCCAGGCCCGGCTGAGCCCGGGGCCGACCAACAAGACGACACTGGGTCCGATCCGGTAGAGTCGTAACCGCGACAATTGGAGCCCCGCCACGGGGCGAAGAATTGGAGGACAGAAGGATGGCTATGACCGATCTTGACCAGACCGGGTCGGCTGAGCCTACCGCACAGCCGGATTCGTCCGAGGGCGTGGGCAAGAGCATCACCCAGAGCTTCAAGAATCGCATGCAGCGCGTGAAGAATGAGACCACGCCGGCCGAGACCGCGTCAGCCGAGGAGTCCACCCTCGACGCGGGGGTTCTGGCCGCATTGGAGTCCGTACCGTCCGGTCCCCCCGTACCCTCTTTCGAAGCCCCCGTCCCACCCGCCGAACCGGAAACCCACCTCAACCCTTTCACCGAACCTGTGACCCTGCCCGACCCGGCGATCGTACCGGCCCAGCCCGCCACCGCGCCCGTCAAGGCTCCCCGCCCGCCCCGCCCGCCCAAGCCGGCGGTAGAACGGGCGCCGCGGGAACCCAAGCCACGAAGTACGGGCCCGGCCCGGCGCGCGCGTCTGCGCATCTCGCGGGTTGATCCCTGGTCGGTGATGAAAACATCTCTGTTGTTTGGTGTCGCCGCCTGGATCATCTCCATCGTCGCCGTCTGGGTGGTGTTCACCGTCCTTGACACGACCGGGCTCTACAACTCGATCAACGACGTCGTGTCCCAGATCTTCGCGTCGGACGGCCAGGCGACCTTCAACATCAAGGACTACATCAATACCACCCGCGCCACCGCGCTGGCCGCGCTCGTCGGAGCGGTGAACGTCGTCATCGTGACCGCACTGGCAACGACCTTCGCCTTCCTCTACAACCTGTCCGCCCTCGTCATGGGCGGTATCGAAGTCACGATGGCCGAGGACTAGAGCCCACCGACACCGCCAGGCAGTCCGGCCGTCACACCGCTAGCGGGAAACCTAAAGCGAAGGTCGTACCCCGGCTGGACGTCGCCTCCACCCGGATGTCGCCGCCGAACCGGTTGGCCACCTCCGAGGCGAGCGCCAGGCCGAGGCCGAAACTCCGCTTCCGCCCCGGCTCCTGGCCGTGGGAAAAGCGGTCGAAGACCCGTTGCGGATCGACGCCGAGGATGCCCTTCCCCTGGTCACTGACGCGGACAATCGCCGTATTCTCACTTGTCACAGCAGAAATCATGATCTGCGTACCGCTCGGCGAGTGCTGGATCGCGTTGTCGACAATCGCGACGACCGCGCGGGTGAGCGAGGTCTCGGGGACGGCCACAGCCATGTCCGAGGTGGCGGTGAGAAGCAGGTTGACCCCGCCCTGCTCGGCCAGGGCGTCCAGCGTACCCACGGCCTGGCGCAGGCACGCGACAACGGGGGTCCGCATCCCGCGGGTGTCCGGCGCCCCTTCAACGGTCAGCAGCATGTCGTCGAGGACGCGGCGCATGGTGGCCGTGTCGTTGTACAGCTGGGCGACCACGTCGTCAATCGGCTTCCCGCTGTCCAGCCGGCGCCCGAGGATCTGGACCCGGGAGGAGAGGGCGGTCAGGGGGGTACGCAGCTCGTGGCTCGCGTCGGCGACGAAGTGGCGCTGGAGCTGCAACGCGTCGGCGAGCGGCCGGACCGCCCGGCGGGCCATGAACCAGGCGACCAGCGACGTCAGGGCGAGGCTCAGAATCGCCAGCACCGCCAGGGCCCCGATCACACTGCGGGCGTCGAGAATGCCCCACCGGGGCGGCCCGCCGGCCCCCCAGCGCCCCTCCTGGATGACGGTGACACTGGAGACCTCCCGGGCACTCGCCATCATGATGATGATCAAGATCAGACAGCCGAGGAAGACCACCGCACCCGAGGCCGCCGCCACCGCGACCCCGACCGAGACGGCCGCCTGCCTGACCTTGGCGTCGTCGGACTCCGCCAGAGCCGCCAACCGTGCGGCCCGGCGTGTCTTCCGGGGGGCATCCATATGACCATTCTTCCCGAGTTACTCTCAGAATGCACTAAGCCGCTGGGGGGCCGCCGTACCCCCCGTCGTCTCACGTACCGTCGCCTAGGCGGTAGCCCTGGGAACGAACCGTCTCGATCAGGTTGCGCTCGGTCTTGCGGCGGACGTAGTGGACGTAGGTGTCGACCGTCCCCGGGGTGTCCGTCGGCGAAAAGATCGCCGACAGGATCTCCGCCCGCGAAAAGATGTGCTCGGGTGACTCGGCGAGCAGCGCGAGCAGGGCAGACTCGGTACCGGTCAGGCTGATACGGTCGCCGTACGGATCGTAGAGCGACTGGGTCTCCGGAACAAAGAGCCAGTCACCGATGTACGTCTTGCCCGTCTCGGCGGCGAAGCCCCGGCGGAGAGCCCGCAGCCGGGCGAGCAACTCATCAAAGTCAAACGGCTTAGTCAGGTAGTCATTCGCCCCGCCGTCCAGGCCCGAGACGCGGTTTTCCACCGAGCCCAGCGCGGTCAGCATGAGGACGGGCGTCGTGATCCCGGCGCGGCGCACGGCCTGGATCACCGCGACGCCGTCCATGCCGGGCAGGCGCCGGTCGATGACCATGACGTCGTAATGGTTGTGCAGCGCGCGCTCCAGGCCCGCCTCCCCCGTGGGGACGTAGTCAACCTGGTAGCACTCCTGGAGCACTTCCGTCACCATCTCCCCGATCGCCGGGTCGTCCTCGATGAACAGTAGCGTGGGATCCATAACTCCATCTTCCCGCTTTCTCGTTGAGAATGCACTAAGTTTTGGGTCCCTTGGGAACCACTGATTTGCGCTGTGTCGTTAGCCGGGCGTCCGGCGGGAGGAGATCCGTCTACCATATGTTGTACGTGGACTGGATGTCCACCGCAACATATGGGAGACGGAGATCGCCCGTCCGGGCGTTTGGATGGCGGCACATGGTGGATCAGTGGTTCCCCCAAGCCGCGCACACTACAGTTCTGCGTCCAGCCCGTCGCGTACTCCACTAGACTGAACCGAAGGAACCGCTGACCTACGCTGTGTCGCCAGTCAGCATTTCTCACAAAATCGCGTAAAGGGGCATTTTGCGATGACTTTGGGGCAACCGCATGGTCCGGCTGGCCACGCCACGTTGGCGGACGAGCGTTCGGGCTATCTTCAGCCAGTGTACGGACGGACGGCGCGGCCGCGCGCCCGCAGCGACGAGCCGGCGCCGTCGCGGGAACGTTTCTTGCGGGCGCAAGAGTACGTCCCGGCTGGGCTGACGTACGCCCACTACGTCGAATCCAGTTCGACAAGCCAAAACGTACGCGACCTCGCGGGGGCAGACCTGGCCGTCACGGACGCGGCGTCGAAAGACTCCGTCCGACAGGACCACGCGCGAGTGGTCCGGGGGGCTGGGCCGGGGCGGGGCGAGACAACGGTGACTGAGGAGGCGGAGCTACCCCTGCGTCCTCCCACCGACCTGCTGCGCCAGGAACGAATCCGCCGCGCCCGCGCCCGGCTCGACCACCTCCGCGCGGAGCAGGCGTCCGAGCCCGCCCAGCCGGAACCAGCCGCACCGGCCGGTGACCCGACCCCGTCCGCCCTGTCGGCTCCCCCGTCCGACGTTCCCGGCCCCACGGTACCCGCTGCGGGCGAACCCGACACCGGAGGGGCCGCGCCGACTCTCGCTGATGACACCCCCGAACCCGCCCCCCGGCCCCACTACATCCGGGCCACTCTGCTGGCCATCACCGTACTGCTCGTCCTCCTCGGCATCGTCGTGGCCACGGCCATGTTGCTCACGTAAACGTACGTCACGACTGACTGTGGTCGCTTTTACGTCATACTCGACGCAAAAGCGACCACAGTCTTCCGAGTCACCTATTCAGGGCCCGGCGGTTGTAGGACCGGATGGCGAAGACGTACGCCACGGCCGTGATTCCGACGCACCAGAGGAGCGCGACCCACCAGTCGTTGCCCAGGGGCCGCTCGGCCAGCAGGTTGCGGATGGTGTTGACAATCGGGGTCACCGGTTGATAATTCGCGAAAACGCGCAGGACTAGGGGCATCGTCGATGTTGGTACAAACGCCGAGGAGATGAAGGGCAGGAAGATGAGGGGGTACGAGAAGGCACTCGCGCCCTCCATCGTGGTCGCCTTGATGCCCGGCGTCACCGCGACCCAGGTCAGGGCCAGCGTCGTGAGGATGAGCATTCCCGCCACGCCGAGCCACGCCAGGAGGCCCGCCCCCGACCGGAAGCCGACGAGCAGCCCGACCAGGAAGATGAGGACGACGGTCATGAGGTTCGACACGAGTGAGGTCAAGACGTGCGCCCACAGGGCGGACGAGCGGGCAATCGGCATCGAGTTGAAGCGGGCGAAGATGCCGGCTTGCATGTCCTGGAACATGCGGAAGGCGGTGTACGAGATCCCGCTCGCGATGGCCATGATCAGGATGCCGGGCAACATGTACGTGGCGTAGTTCGTACCCGCCGGGAGCGCGTCCTTCATGGCGCCCCCGAAGACGAAAACGAACATGAGCAGGATCGCGATGGGCATCAGCGCGACCGTGATGATGGTGTCCGGGCTGCGCAGGATGTGGCGCATCAGCCGCCCGAAGAGGACTCCGGTTTTGTTCATGTCAGTGACCTGCCTTCGCCCCGATGATCGCGAGGAAGATCTCTTCCAGGCTCGGTTGCTTTTCCACGTACACCGTCTCCGCGGGCGGGAAGAGCTGTTTCAGCTCGTCCATCGTCCCGTTCGCGATGATGACCCCGCCATTCAGGATGGCGATCCGGTCGGCGAGTTGCTCGGCCTCGTCGAGGTACTGCGTTGTCAGCAGGATCGTCGTCCCGTTCTGCGCGAGTTCCTGCACCATCTTCCAGACCTCGAGGCGCCCCTCCGGGTCGAGGCCCATCGTCGGCTCGTCGAGGAAGATCACCGGCGGCTGACCCGTGAGGCTCATGGCGATGTCCAGACGGCGCTTCATGCCGCCCGAGTAGAGCCCGGCGCGCTTGTGGGCGGCGTCGGTGAGCTGGAAACGTTCCAGGAGGGCGTCCGCGACCTTGTCAGGATGGGGTACGTCCCGCAGCTTCGCGATGAGGATGACGTTTTCGCGGCCGGTCAGGATGTCGTCGACGGCGGCGAACTGGCCGGTCAGCGAGATCGACTGCCGGACCTTGTCCGGCTGGGCCGCCACGTCGTACCCGCAGATCGAGGCCGTGCCCCCGTCGGCGCTCATCAGCGTGGTGAGGATGTTGATCGTGGTCGTCTTGCCGGCCCCGTTCGAGCCGAGCAGGGCGAAGATCTCACCCGGCTGGACGGTGAAGTCAACTCCCTTGAGAACTTCCGTACGTTGTACGGAATCTTTGACTGTTGACTTGAAGGATTTGGTCAGGCCCTTCACCTCGATGGCGTTGCTCATTGGACGTTCCCCAGCTTGCGCATCGCCTCGTTGAGGGCCGCCCGGCGCTTCTCGAAGTACCCCTGTTCCCCGTAGACGAGCTCGTCGACGACGGCGGCCACGTCGGTACCGGTGATGTCGAGCACCGGCCGGTGCGCCGCCGCGCCCTCCTCGAACAGGTCGACCAGGGCCTCCAGCGGCTGGATGGTTTCGATGCCGGTGGCGGTCCAGACGTACTTCTGAATCTGCTTGTACGCCGTGTGGTAGTCGCCCGGCAGCGCCTTGATGCGCCGTTGGAGTGCCCGCCAGCGCTTCTTCTCGCCCAGATCGCCCACGACGGCTTCGATCAGGCTCTTCTTGGTCATGATTGCTCCTTCAATTCTGTGAGTTTCGACGCGACAAAAGCCCATTTCTCCCAGAACCGGCGCAGTTCGTCGCGACCCGCGTCATTCAACGCGAAGAACTTGCGCGGCGGTCCCAGCTCGGACGGTTTCCGCGTCACCTCGACCAGGCCGTTCTTCTCCAGCCGGATCAGGATCGCGTACACCGTACCCTCGACAACATCCGTGAACCCCAGGGCGTTCAGGCGGCGGGTGATCTCGTAGCCGTACGTGTCGCCGCGGCTGATGATCTCCAGTACCGAGCCCTCCAGCACACCCTTCAGCATCTCGGTCAAGTTGTCCATGGTCACCTCCTTCAGGTAGGTAGTGCCACCGATATGCAGTATCGCTGATATGCAGTAGCACTGAGTACTAGTACATAGTGGCACAGAGTAGAGGTACGTGTCAAACCACGGGGCAAAATGGGCCCCTGGGTGACATACCCTCGCATCGGCGGGTCATTTCGCACCGGTGCAGGTACGGGTGCGAAACCAAGTCGCCCACAACCCGGAAAACGCCGACATAGCTTCACACTCCCGGCCGTTGGCCGGGTTACCCACTCACCCGACCCCCCGAGGCCCAGGGGAATTGTGCATCCGATGTACAAAAAATCCATGACGGGGTCCGTACGCCCTGGGCGATCGCAGCTAGCTGAAAGGTACCTACACCACCGGCGGGCGCAGGGGGTCGTCTGTCACTGGATCGATGACCGCGAAACCCAACGCCTCGGCGCCTGCGGCCATCTGGGCGTCGTGGGTGACCACCGTGATTGCGGCGGCGCCAACCCGCAGCGCCGAGGCAATGTGGAGTGCGTCCGCTGCCCCCAGCGAGACGCCCAGACTGATCGCCTCATCGACGAGGTTGTCGTCCAGGCTCAGCAGTACGAACCGGGCGATCAGGTCCGACGCGCCGGCGAGATCGACCCCGTTGTTCGTGAGGACGCGGAGGACCTCCGCTTTCATCAAGCGAGAGGCAACAAAGACATCACCCGCCACCAGAGCGGCCTCGAACCAGGATCGGGCCGCAGGCGAGCCCGCCTTGACGATCCGCAAGACCACCGACGAGTCCACGTACCACCGCTCACTCAAGGCGCGTCCGATCTCGCTCCAGATCGGCGGCCAGATCGCGGCCGGGTGGTACGACGTCATCCCCGTACTGCACGGCGCGACGGGAGGGCACCTCGGGGGCGGCGGCGTAGAACGGCTCGGCCGTGAGGTTTGGTATGGGTTAGCACCCACTTCCGGGCGATATCCGCGAGGTAACCCCTACCAAACCTCCTCGTACCCTCCCATAACGGTTTGGTCACGATCCTGCCCCCGCCTTGACACGCTCGTACCCACGTGGTTACCTGGTGCGTAACCGGTAACGCAGCCGGGGTACGGGCGAACGGGCATCACAGCGAGGTGACATGAAGATTGACGACGTGGCAGCCGCCTTGGGGATTTCCAAGGGTACGGTGTCGCGCGCCATCACCGGGCACGGCCGCATCGCGCCGGCCACCCGCCAACGCGTCCTCGACTACATGACCGCCCACGATTTCCACCCCAACACCATCGCCCAGAGCCTCAGCCGCCGCAAGACGATGAACATTGCGTTCACCGTACCCTCCGCGCGCGAACTGACGCAACTGCCCTTCTTCCTGCAGTGCCTGGTGGGGGTCCGCCGGCAGGCCGTGGCCCACGCGTACGACACGCTGGTCGTCGACAACACGTACGCGGATGTCCAGCGGGTCGTCAGCCAGCAGAAGGTGGACGGGGTGATCGTGTCGCGGAACCTCGTGGGGTCGCGGCTGCTCGGCTACCTCGCCGGGACCGGACTGCCGTTTGTGCTGATCGGGACCACCCCCCGCGCCGACGTGATCCAGATCGACCACGACCACCGGACCGCCTGCCGCGAGCTCACGACCCGGCTACTCGACCAGTGGAGCGGTACGCCGGGCCTCATCGCCGGTTCGGGCGCCCACCTCGTCACCCGCGCCCGCGCCAAGGGTTTCCGGGACGGCGCCCCCGGCGCGCCCATCGCCTGGGGGGCCACCGACGAGCGGTCCGTCGTCACCGCCTTCCGCGCCCTGCGGGACCAGGGCGTCGATCTTGTGTTTTGCGAGGACGACATGATCTGCGGCTGCCTGGAGTCCAACCTGCGGACGGGTCGCCTGGGGACCAAGCGCGACACGCTCCGGGTCGCTTCCTTCTACGACTCGCCGCTGCTGGAGGCGCTGAACCCCGATGTACCCGTCCTCCGCTTCGACGCCGATGACCTTGGCGCCCAGGCCGCTACGCTTCTGCTCGCCCGCCTGAGCGGACAGACGGTACAAAATATGTGCTTGTCGTACGCCATCATCACAGACAGATCGGACCGAAAAGCGGTACCGTCCCTACTGAAAGGAAACAAGGAATGAAGAAATCAACCACAGCGCTCGCGGTCCTCGCCGCGGCGTCGCTGAGCTTGGGGCTCGCCGCCTGCGGCAGTAACAACGACACTGGTACCTCGACCACGGGGGCGGCCACCACGGGGGCGCCCTCCGGCGACATCACGGGCAAAACCCTCACGGTGTGGACCTGGGACCCGACGTTCAACATCTACGCCATGCAGGAGGCCGAAAAGGTCTACCAGAAGACTCACCCCGACTTCAAGCTCACCATCGTCGAGACGCCGTGGGACGACCTGCAGACCAAGCTCACCACGCTTGCCCAGTCCAATACGACCGACCAGCTGCCCGACATCTTCCTCGTCCAGAACAACGCCTACCAGAAGAACGTCATCAACTACCCCGAACTGTTCGCCGACTACGGCAACGCGGGCATCGACTTCTCCCAGTTCCCGCAATCGGTGGTCGACTACTCGGTCATCGACGGCAAGAACTACGGTCTCCCGTTCGACAACGGCGCCGTGATCGCGGGCTACCGGACCGACGTTCTCCAGCAAGCCGGCTACAAGCTCGACGACTTCACCGATCTCACCTGGAGCGACTGGCTGACCAAGGCCAAGGATGTCCTCGCCAAGACCGGCAAGCCGCTCCTCTCCGGCCAGGCCAACTCCTCCGACACGATCATGATGATGCTGCAATCGGCCGGCGCCAGCCTGTTCGACGCCGACGGCAAGCCGACCATCGTCGACAACGCCGCGCTGGAGAAGGCCATTGCCACATACCAAGAGCTCGTGAAGGCGGGCGTGTTCACCGAAGTCAACTCGTGGGATGAGTACGTTCAGACGTTCGTCAACGGCAACGTGGCGGGGACGATCAACGGCTGCTGGATCCTGGGCTCGATCCAGAGCGCGACCGCCCAGTCCGGCAAGTGGGACATCACCGACATGCCGAAGCTCGAGGGCGTGGACGGTGCGACCAACTACTCGGCCAACGGCGGTTCGTCGTGGGCGATCAGCGCCAACGCCAATTACGCGCTCGCGGCGGACTTCCTGAAGTCGACCTTCGCCGGTTCGACCGAGTTCTACGACACCATCCTGCCGTCCTCCGGCGCGCTGGCAAACTGGGCCCCGGCGGCCAAGTCCGCGGTGTATGCGCAACCGCAGGCGTTCTTCAGCAACGACGCCATCTACACCAAGATCGTCAGCTACGCGGGCAAGGTGCCGAGCAACAACACGGGTGCGTATTACTACGAGGCGCGTGACGCCGTCTCCACCGCGATCACGAAGATCATGGGTGGTACGGACATGGCGACCGCCCTCAAAGAGGCGCAAGACACCGTCGAGTTCGCGATGCAGTAGGTCTCATGGCTCCGTCCTCCCCCGTCTCGCGGGGGAGGACGGGGACGAGACGGTGACAACCATGTCGACGATTGATCTGACACCCGACCAGGCGGGAGTCCGTACCCCCGCCCGCCACCGGGGTACCGGCCTGGAGAAGAAACGCAGCCTCACCGGCTGGATCTTCCTCCTGCCGGCGGCCCTGCTCATCTGCTGGATGAACTTCTACCCCATGATCCAGGCCTTCCTCCTGTCGCTCCAATCCGGCAAGGGCGCGAAACTCACCTGGGCCCACCCGGCGTGGTACAACTACGCCCGCCTGTTCAAGGACCCGCAGTTCCTCCAGACGCTCAAGACCACGTTCATCTACCTGGTCATCCAGGTACCGATCATGCTCATCCTGGCCCTCATCCTGGCGACGCTGCTCAACAGCAAGACCCTCAGGTTCAAGGGGCTGTTCCGCACGGCGATCTTCCTGCCCTGTGCGGTGTCGCTCGTCTCGTACTCCTTCGTCTTCCGGACCCTCTTCTCGACCGACGGCCCGGTCAACGACGCCCTGATGGGACTGCACCTGATCAGTTCGCCCGTCAACTGGCTCGCGAACGCCGGCACCGCCCGGTTCGTCATCATCTTGGGCCTGTTGTGGCGCTGGACGGGTTACAACATGGTTTTCTACCTGGCCGGGCTGCAGAACATCGACTACTCGACGTTCGAGGCCGCGCGCATCGACGGCGCCGGACCGGTCAAGACCTTCATCTACGTGACGATTCCCCAGCTCAAGCCCATGATCCTGCTGACGGCAATCATGTCAACGAACGGTACGTTGCAGTTGTTCGACGAATCGTGGAACCTGACCCAGGGCGGGCCGGCGAACATGTCGATGTCGATGTCCCACTACCTGTACCAGTTGTCCTTCCAGAACAATCCGAACATTGGGTACGGGTCGGCGGTGTCGTACGCCATCCTCATCATGGTGGCCATCCTCGCCCTGATCCAGATGAGAGTGGGTGATCGTCGTGACTAGTTTAGTTGTTGAGAACGCGACAGTGGTCCGTCCCCTCGGCCCCGCCCCGGCGTCTCGGGGCGTACCCCGCTGGCTCCGTAAGGCGCCCACGTACATCTTCCTGACCATCGTGGCCGTGGCGTCGGTCTACCCGCTGTACTTCATGGTCGTTGGCGCGACCAACACGTCGCCGGACGTGCTCGGCTCGCGACTCCTGCCCGGCGGCAACCTGTTCGCCAACTTCCGCGCGCTGGTGGCGGCGCAGGATCTGGGTGGCGCGCTCTGGCACTCGAGCCTGAACGCGGTCCTGACCACCATCGCCGCGCTCGCGGTGTGCTCGATCGCGGGCTACGGGTTTGAAGTCTTCCATTCCAAGGGCAAAGACCGGGTCATGAGCCTACTGCTGCTCGCGATGATGATCCCCTTCGCCGCGACCATGATCCCGTTGTTCCGGATGTTCGCCCAGTTCGGCCTGCTCAACTCGACGTTCGCGGTCATCCTGCCGGCCATCTCGACGCCGTTCCTGATCCTGCTGTTCCGGCAGTCGGCCCGCAGCTTCCCGCACGAGGTGCTCGAAGCGGCCCGCATCGACGGGCTGTCGGAGTTCTGGATCTTCGTCCGCATCTTCGTCCCGACGATGCGCTCGACGTACGCGGCGGCGGCCGTCATCACCTTCATGAACGCCTGGAACAACTTCCTGTGGCCGAGGGTGATCCTGGTCGCCAACCGGTACCAGACCATGCCCATGCTGATCTCGAACTTCCGGGCGGGGTACGTGATCGACTACGGCGTCTTGATGCTGGCGGTCCTGATCGCCTCCCTGCCGACCATGATCGTGTTCCTGGTCCTGCAGCGGAGCTTCGCCAATGGCATCACCGGCGCCATCAAGTAAACCCGACATGACCACCCTTTGACAAACAGGAGTACCCCCATGACCTTCGACTACGGCCGCCTGGCCGACCCGGCCTTCTTCGGCGAGTTCCGGTTGCCCGCCTGTTCGGACCACCGCTGGTTCGCGGCGGACGACCGGGCGGAGAGCCGCTTCATCACCTCGCTCGCCGGGGTGTGGAAGTTCCACTACGCGAAGAACGTCGCCGGGGTCATCCCGGGGTTCGAGTCGCCCGGTTTCGACTGCGATTCGTGGGATGACATCCCCGTACCGGCGCACCTCCAGTTGCAGGGGTACGACCGGCCGCAGTACGTCAACGTCCAGTACCCGTGGGACGGGTACGAAGCGGTCGCACCCGGCGAGGTACCCACCCGCTACAACCCGGTGGCGAGCTACGTCACGTTTTTTGGCCTGGACGACCCGCTGGCCCCCGGCGAGCGGCTGACGATCCGCTTCCACGGGGCCGAGTCGGCGCTCATCGTGTGGGTCAACGGGACGTACGTGGGGTACGGCGCGGACTCCTTCACGCCGTCCGAGTTCGACATCACCGACCAGGTGGTGGCGGGCGAGAACAAGCTCGCCGTCCAGGTTGTCAAGTGGAGCGCCGGCAGCTGGCTGGAGGACCAGGACTTCTACCGGTTCTCCGGCATCTTCCGTGACGTGGAACTGCGACGCAAACCCGCTTGTCACGCCGAGGACGTGGCGGTGAGTTGGGTGGTCTGCCCCAGTCCGGCCGGGGCGTTCCACGGGACCGCCGTCGCTGGTGGCCCGGAGTCGGCCGTGGTCACGGTGACGGTACGGCTGACCGCGGCGGGTACCGTCGAAGCCACCATCGCGGGGGTGGGCCGGACGACCGGCGAGTCCGTCGACAAGGCGGCCACTCTCACCCTCACGATCCCCCGGCCCCGGTTGTGGAGCGACGAGGACCCGTACCTCTACGACCTCGGGCTCGACATCCGCGACGGGAGCGGTACCCTCACCGAACGGATCCCCTTGAAGGTGGGCATTCGTCTTTTCGAAATCGCGGACGGCCTGCTCAAGATCAACGGCCAGCGGGTGGTGTTCAAGGGCGTCAACCGCCACGAGTTCGGCCTTGCCGGACGGGTGATGACGCGCGAACAGACCGCGGCCGATCTGCAGGCGATGAAGGCGGCCGGCATCAACGCCGTTCGTACCTCCCACTACCCGAACAACACCTTCTTCTACGAACTGTGCGACGAGTACGGGTTGTACGTCATCGACGAGATGAACCTCGAGACCCACGGCATCTGGGACCAGGTCACCCGCGACCACCTGCCGGACTCCGCCGCCCTGCCCGGCGACCGCGCGGAGTGGCTGCCCGCCTTGCTCGACCGCGCCGCGAGCCTCCTGCAGCGCGACAAGAACCATGCCTGCGTGGTGATGTGGTCGTGCGGGAACGAATCGTACGGCGGCAAGGACATTCTCGCGGTGTCGAACTTCCTGCGGGCGGCGCGCCCCGGAATCGTCGCCCGGCCCGTCCACTACGAGGGGGTCCACTGGGACCCGCGCTACCCCGAGACGTCCGACGTCTACTCGCGGATGTACCCGCCGGCGAGCGAGATCGCGGAGTTCCTGGCCGGGCACCGCGACAAGCCGTACATCCTGTGCGAGTACGCCCACGCGATGGGCAACTCTTTCGGCGCGGTGGACAAGTACGTCGAGCTGGCGTACCGGGAACCCCTCTTCCAGGGCGGGTTCATCTGGGACTTCGCCGACCAGGCGGTCGCGGTGGCCGACCGGTTCGGCCGGCCGTTTTACGCATACGGGGGCGACTGCGGCGACGCCCCCTCTGACTACGAGTTTTGCGGGAACGGGATCTTCTTCGCGGATCATTCGCCGAGCCCGAAGATCCAGGAAGTCCGGTACCTCTACCAGGGGTTCGCGACCGTCATCGGCGACGACTCGTTCACCGTGACGAACCGCCACCTGTTCACGAGCACCTCCGCGTACGCCTGCGTGGTCGCGCGGCGCCGCGAGGGGGTGACGCTCGCCGAGTCCGTCGTACCGACCGACGTACCGCCGGGCGAGAGCCGGACGTACCCACTGCCCGACTGGGCCGCGGTCACCGGTGAACACACCATCGACGTGTCGTACCGCCTCCGGGGCGCCACCCCCTGGGCACCGGCGGGGTACGAAGTGGGCTGGGAACAGCGGGTCATCCCCGCCACCGACGCCCACGACACGCCAGCGTGCCGCCGGGGTACGAACGGGCCCCCGCCGGAACTCATCCGGGGGATCCACAATTTCGGGGTCCGGGGCCGCCATTTCACCGCGCTCTTCTCCCGGGTCCACGGCGGGCTCGTCTCCTACCGCTTCGGCCTCACCCCGGACGGCGGGCGCGAGTTGCTGACCACCATGCCCACCCCCAACTTCTGGCACGCCCCCACGAGCAACGAGCGCGGCTGGGACATGCCACACCGCGACGGCCAATGGCTGTTGGCCAGCCGGTACGCCCGCCCCGACCCCCCCACCGCCACCGCGGTGGACGGGGTCGCCGAGATCGTCTGCCGCTACACCCTCCCGACGACACCGGCAAGCGACTGCCTCGTCACGTACCGTGTCGACGGCACCGGCCGCGTCGAGGTCGAGGCGACGCTCCGTCCGGGCGCCGACCTGCCGGATCCGCCCGAGTTCGGGCTGCAGTTCGTCACCCCGGCGGCGCTCAGCCGGCTGCGGTGGTACGGCGAGGGCCCGGCGGAGTGCTACATCGACCGGCGCGGCGGGGCGCGGCTCGGGGTGTACGAGGGCGCGGTCGCCGACGGGCTCACCCCGTACCTCCGCCCCCAGGAATCAGGTTCCCACACCGGCGTACGCTGGGCAACCGTCACCGACGCCCGCGGGTGGGGCCTGCGCTTCGATTGCCCCACCGCCGGTCCGGCGGGTACGGCCTGGGCCGGGGTGGGCATGGAGTTCTCCGCCCTCCCGTGGACGCCGTCGGAGATCGAGAACGCGGCGCACTTGGGCGAGTTGCCGCCGATCCTGCACACCGTGATCCGGCCCGCCCTGGCCCGCCGCGGCGTGGGCGGCGACAACTCCTGGGGAGCCATGACCCACCCGGAATACCGCCTGCCACCAGGAGATTTAACCTTCCGCTTCGCCTTCACGGGGGTGATGCAGACCGGGCAGCGAAGCGGCTTCAGCCCTACCGTTGGTTCAGCGGGCCGACCCGACCATCAGCGGCACCGTGATCCGCTATCGCTTCGAGCAGTTGGTACATACCCGACGACGGGTTGTCCTCCGGTATGACGTTTACCCCCTCGTGCCGCCTGGCCAACTCCTTCGCACGGGCGACCGCTGTTCCGACCTTGTCGAAGTATTGCGCGGGGTCCAGCCGACTTCCCCGTCGGCCCTCCAGGGCCCGCCCCTCCCGCTTGGCCTCGTCGTTGTCAAAGAACGCTGTGTACCCACGAAAGTGCAGGATGAGCCACAGATCGAAACAGGGGTTGGACACCGCACAGCGAATGCCCCTCTTTTCAGCCAGAGCAATCGCGTCCGTCAAGCGCGGATGGTGCTGCTGAGGGTTGTTGCCGGGCCACTCCACGTCAAAGACACACCAACGCTGATCAATGTCACTCTCGCCGAGCGTCGACAGCGCGGCATGAACAAGCGTCATGGGTACGCCCTGAACCCCCTCGGCCACCCGGATATCTACGTCCGCACGGGCGACTCGTCGGCACACCCCTTCAATGTAGTCCGCCTCATCCTGTCCCTCGCAGAAGACCAACACCGTGGACTTCGCCGGCCGCGTCCCCTCTCGGCGCCGAAGGGGTCTCCCGCGTCCTCGTGCTGCCATGGTTATCCGATCAATCCGAGCGCCCGTAACAGTTCCGTACGATCAACCTCGGGCAGCGCACCAAACTTGCCGCGCAGATACGCCGACCGGAGATCCTTCGACTTCCGGACCCGCTCACCCGCAAACTCCGCCAGCGCCCCGAGCCGGGTCGACCCATCCGACTGCTTCTCGGTGAACCAGACCTCGTCGCGGTTGAGGTGATCGAGCAGGCTCACATCGTGAGCCGTGAACACCAGTTGCGCACCCTGTGGGTTGGTGCTCGGGTCGCAAAACAACCGTAGTACGGCAGCCGACAGCGTCGGATGGAGACTGCCATCAAGTTCATCCACGATCAGGAGGGACCCGCGGGACAGGGCATCAAGGACGTAACCAATGAGGTTAATCCATGCCTGCGTCCCTTGAGACTCCTGGGCTAGTTCGAGGGGCTGTTGACCGGACGGACTGCCGTGGAGGAACCGTATCCGGCGACGACCGCGCGACGAGGCGTCGGGCTCGTGATCCACCTCGTCTTCCACGAACTCGACATCTTCAATGCCCAGATCGGCCATCCGGAGCATGGCTAGCGCTTGAGACGGCGCCCCAAAAAGCGGTGGCGGCCACTCACCGTCGAAATGCAGGCTCGTTGGGAGCGGGCTGCGTCGGCGAAACCTTACCAATCCTCTTGGGTCCCGCTGGATGAGCCCGACGATTTGGCAGCGGATCAACTGGTCCGCGAACCCCCTGATCAGTGGGTCTTCAAACCGCCGGGCGGCCGACAAAACGAGCGTACGCTGGGTGAGCAGTTCCCTGATTCCAACCTGCCCACTGACCCCAGGCTGGAACCGTACGTTCATCCCCTCTCGCTCAAAGACGCGCCGACGATAGCGCTTGGGGTAGTGGAACAGTGCCTCGTACGACACCTCCGTACTGCCGGTCTCTAGGATGTACTCAAACCGCACACCGTCCACCGTCATCTCAAGCTCGAAGGTGGACGGCTGGTCGGCCTCCTGAAACGCGAAGGGATCACGCGGGATCTCGTCCTCCCAGGTCCGCAGTGACAGGGCAACCGCGTCACACAGCCAGGCGAGAGCGGAGACGACGTTCGACTTCCCCGACGCGTTAGGCCCGTAGATGCCCGCCACGGCAAGCAGGCTTTCACCGAAGGGTTCCTGGGCCCGGGCAGCGGGTCGGTCCCGGTCCACGGCGACCAGCGACAACTCGGCCGGCTCGGCCAGCGAGCGATAGTTGCTCGCCTGAAAGCGGATCAGCATGACTCGGAGTCTACCTCAATCGCAGAAGAATCCCGCGATTTTGTCAGTTTGTGGCAGAAACACCATTTCCTCGCAAGTTCCGGCGTGATAAACCGTCCGCTCTCGCCCCCGCGGGCGGCCACGCAGACACGGGCACCAGGTGGACCGACGCTACGCGAGCAGCCCTCGTACCGCGGCGGCTTCCGTACCCTCACCCAACCCGTCGAGGGTTTCGGCGAGCTTGATGATGATGGACTCGCGCAAGTCCCCCGCGGGCGCGCCCGCGGCCACGGCCGCATCGACTTGGGTCAACGCTTGGCGGAAGATGGGTACGGCCTCGGCGGCGCGTTCGAGCGGGCCGGCCAGGTTCTGCGCCGCGAAATGCACCGCCCTAGCCGCGCCCAGCAGATCGCTCGTGTCCGCGTAGCCGTCCGCCGCCTGCAGGAACGCCGCCACCGCTTCCTCCCGCCGCTCCAGGCTCATCTGGGCCCGGCCGCGCGAGTCGATGAGGTCGGCCACCTTCCAGGCGTTGCCACCGGCCGGGTCGGTCCGGACGAAGTTGATCGCCGCGTCGATGTCCGTGAGCGACGACTCGTCCCCGGCCTCGGCCCGGGTGAAGGCGCGGGACTCCAGGACGGCGACCGCCATTTCCCGGGCCCCGTCTTCGCCGCTTGACAAGGGCTCCTGCAACAGTTCCCACGCACGGCCGACCGCCTCCAGCGCCTCGTCGTACATCTCGAAGCCGCG
>JAIRVA010000055.1 GCA_031254155.1 Propionibacteriaceae bacterium | reverse complement strand
TCGATACGGTAGACAACTTTATTGTCGTGATCAACACCCACGATGTCGGCGTGGCTGAGCGCGACCCCGACAAGTGAATCTTTGACGACATCATTGACATCATTGATGAGTTTCTTCATAGGATGAGTCTCTCACAAAACGGGAATGGGCCAAAGGGTGACGCGCAAATGTGCAGTCGTGGCCTTGTTCGCTGGTTGTGTGCCAGATGGGCGGGCCAGTCACCGC
This sequence comes from Propionibacteriaceae bacterium, assembly GCA_031254155.1. Taxonomy (GTDB): domain Bacteria; phylum Actinomycetota; class Actinomycetes; order Propionibacteriales; family Propionibacteriaceae; genus WQYJ01. The sequence continues at coordinate 2,578 of JAIRVA010000055.1, read as the reverse complement.
GCCGGTCTACACTATGGTCATGATGATCAGTCGTCTGGAGTTGAAGAACTGGCGCAACTTCAAGAGCCTCGATGTCCGGCTCGGTTCGCGTCTGCTCGTCGTGGGAGCCAACGCGACTGGCAAGTCTAACTTCCTCGATGCGTTCCGGTTCCTGCATGATGTCGCTTCGCCCGCGGGCGGTGGGCTGCGAGCCGCTGTCGCCCAGCGAGGCGGGCTTGGCAAGGTACGCTGTTTGTTTGCGCGTACGTACAACCAAGGGAAGCTCGATCTGCGGGTGGAACTGCGCGACGGAGCGGACGAGTGGACGTACCTCCTGCAGATCGAGGACGAGGGGATGGGCAACCACCGCCCGCTGGTGAGTCGGGAAGTCGTTGAACGGAATGGGCTGACACTTCTGGACAGACCCGATGACAAGGACGCAAAAGACGCCGAGTTGCGTACGCAGACCGCGCTGGAGCAGGTGTCGGCAAATGTTGATTTCCGGGTGATCGCGGATTATCTGGCGGCGATCCGTTACACGCACCTCGTGCCGCAGATGATTCGCGAGTCGGACCGGGTGATGCCGAAGACCGATGACCCGTTCGGCAGCGACTTTATTGCCCGGATGAACTCCAAGCGGATCAATGAGCGGACTCGTCGGGCCTGGCTCGGTCGGGTCCAGGCGGCCCTAAAGGCGGCTGTGCCCCAGTTTGACTCGCTCGAAATCGAGACCGATGACCGGGGCCGGCCGCATCTCAAGGCGGGCTATCGAACGTTTCGGCCAATCCTCACGTCGCAGGACGAGCGCGATCTGTCTGATGGTACGTTGCGGTTGATCGGTCTGCTGTGGTCGCTCGTCGAGTTGCCAGCCGGTAGCACATTGCTCCTCGAAGAGCCGGAGTTGTCGTTGAACGAACACGTTGTCCGGGTCCTGCCTTCCGTCCTGGCCGCGGCCCAGCGCGGCGACCAGTCCTCACAAGTCATCTACACGACTCATTCGGGCGAGATACTGCGGGACGAGGGTCTTCAACCCGATGAAGTCCTCCTGCTGCAGGCGGGAGACGACGGGACATTCGGGGCGTTGCTGTCCGATACGGCCCGAGACGTGGACGAGTTGACGTTGGGTCTCACCATTCCAGAAGTCATTTCCGACCGGATGTTACCTCCGGCGCCCCGGCAGCTGGCCCTCTTCTGAGCGCGGAGAGGACTTGGGATGCTCAGTGTCGCTGTCGAAGGAAGTTCCGACCAAAGCGTTGTCGCCCAGGTGATGTCGGCGTGCGGGCTCCGCGTGGACCGCTGGTTGCCTCTGGGTGGGAAAACGAAGCTTGATCAGCGCCTGCCGACCTATGTCCGCGCGGCCCGCGAGGTGCCGGATAGTCGTTGGGTCGTGTTTCGCGATACTGACAGTCGCTGCCCGGTGACGCTCAAGAACCACTTGCTGCGCGATGTCGCACCGCTGGACACGTTCATATTACGGCTTGTCCACACCGAAATTGAGGCGTGGTTACTCGCTGATCGACCGGCGATTGCAGCCTGGCTCGGGCTTAGCGTAGCGAAGGTACCGACCGAACCGGAGTCGATCCGGGATGCGAAACGGGCGCTCTTGGTCTTGGCTTCGACGACGAGGAAGCGGACGCTCCGCGATGGCCTTGTGCGGGCCGATGGCCAGGCTGGCCCCCGTTACGCCGCGCTGTTGGCTGACTTCGCCGCCACGCTGTGGAATCCTGACACGGCCCGGCAGTCGAGCCCGAGCCTCGACCGGGCGATGCGGTCATTGGACCGCTGGCGATCTTGAGGGCGGTGATGGTCGGTTCGTACCGCCCCTGGGGCCACGTTCACGGTAGACTGGGCTCATTGTGAATGACCTCAATCCATCCCTGTTTCCCCGCCTTGAACCGCTGTTGGGGCGCGTCGCGCGACCGGTGCAGTACGTGGGTGGCGAGGTTAACTCGGTCCACAAGGACTGGGCGGGGGTCGAGGTGCGGTGGTGCCTGCTGTTCCCCGATGCCTACGCCGTCGGGCAGCCCAACCAGGGGTTGGCCATCCTCTACGAGGTGCTGAACGAACGGGACTGGATCCTCGCCGAGCGGTCGTACGCCATCTGGCCCGATCTGGCCTGCTTGATGCGGGCAGCCGGGGTACCGCAGTTCTCCTGGGAGACGACGCGGGCGGTCCGGGATTTCGACATCGTGGGTGTGTCGTTGTCGACCGAACTGGGGTTCACCAATGTGCTGGAGGCGCTGGACCTCGCGGGGATCCCGCTTCACGCCTGCGACCGCGGGGAGGGTGATCCGCTCGTCATTGTCGGCGGGCACGTCGCCACCAACCCCGAGCCGATCGCCGACTTCATCGACGCGGCCGTCCTGGGCGATGGCGAGCAGGCTGTGCTGGACATCTCCGAGCTGGTCAGGGAGGCCAAACGCACTGGCCTGAACCGGTCCGAGACGCTGCGGTCGTTGGCCATGACCGGGCGTGTTTATGTACCGGCGCTCTACGTCGTGACGTACCACGACGACAAGACAATCGCAGCGGTGACGCCGGTCGATGCGCAGATTCCGTACAGTGTACGGAAGTACACCCTTACCGACCTGGATGCCTG
>JAIRVA010000050.1 GCA_031254155.1 Propionibacteriaceae bacterium | reverse complement strand
CCCCTTGAGGACAAGGTCCTCTTCACCACCTGGGATTCCGACGTGGTGACGCCCGACTTCGCGGTTTTGGTCAAGCGGCTGCGCGCCCTGCCCCGCCCGCCCCGGATCGTCTGCCTGGCCCGGGAGTTACGCCCCGGTGTGCTGGGGTACGTCCGGTACGCGTTTCACCTGGTCCGGCAGCTGTACCACCTGGCGACGGCGAAGGTGGTGGTCCTCGACTCGTACTCGGTCCTCGTCTCCGCCCTCCGCCACCGCCCCGGACTGCGCGTCGTCCAGCTCTGGCACGCCCTCGGTGCGTTCAAGCGGTTCGGCTGGTCCGTCGTCGACGCGCCCGAGGGCTGGTCGGCGCAGAGCCGCGTCCCCGCCCGGACCCTCAGCGGCCTGCTGCGGATGCACGCCGGGTACACCGACGCGGTGGTCAGTTGTCAAGGTGCGATCCCGTTCTTCGCCGAGGCGTACGGCTGCGACCCCGGCATCCTCCACGTTGGCTGGCTGCCCCGGGTCGACCTGCTGCGCGACGAGCGGGTGATCGCCGCGTGGCGTGAGCAGATCTGGCGCGCCCACCCCGAGTTGGCCGGGCGGAAGGTGGCGTTGTACGCCCCGACGCTCCGGCTCGCCGGGCGGGCGTCGACGACCCCCGCGACGGTACGCGCGTCGACCGCCGGCCCACTGTCCCCGGTTGACAAGGTACGATCTGCCGTCGCTCACCATCGCGGCCAGCGGGACCACCCCCGTGAGACCCCGGACCCCCGCGTGTCGGCGCTGGTGGACGCGGTGGCGGCAACGGATTGGTGCCTCGTTGTCAAACCCCACCCCGTCCGCGGGCGGGCGACCGCACCGGTCTTCGTGAATCAGTCCGTCCAGGTACCCGACTTCTCCGCCCTCCAGCTGCTCGCCGTCGCCGACGCGGTGATCACGGATTACTCCGCGATCACGTACGAAGCCTATCTCCGGGGGACGCCGGTCTACTTTTACGCCCCCGACGAGGCCGAATACGCGGACGCCCGCGGTTTCTACACCGCACCCGCCGATTTTCCCGCCCGGACCTACGCCGACCCGGCCGACCTAGCGCGCGACCTGGTCGCGGAGACGTACGACCCGGCGGCCATCCAAACCTTCATCGAGGCGGCCGTCGAAGACTCCCCCGACCGAGTCGACCCCCTGGACCTCATCTGGCCAGGACACGAGGCCCCCAAACTGAACCCCACACACCCCTTGCCGCGGATGTCATAACGTGGGGTCGGAGGCCCGAGTGATGGGAAATGTACGGTTTTCCCGCCGCCAACTGTACATTTCCCGCCACTCGAGCACGCACTCATACGTTATGACACCGGCGACACTGTAGGTTGGTCCCATGAGTGAGCAGGTCTACCGGTTTCGTGCGGCCACCGTCGATGACCGGGCGTGGCTCACCCGGCTCCACGACGAGTCATACGCCGAACTCGTGACCGCGGTTTACGACGATCACGGCCGAGCGTGGCAACAGGGGTTCTTCTCGGCGCGGCTGGCCCATCCGGTGGACATCGTCATCGTCCTCACTGATCACACTCCGGTCGGGGCGATGTACCTTGATGAGCGCGCCGCCGAGGTGGCCATCGAGAGCCTCGAGGTCCGCCCGGAGCACCAGCACCAGGGCGCCGGATCGGCGGCACTCACCTGGGTCCAGGCCCGCGCCGCGGCGACGGCGCGCCCCGTCACCCTGCGCGTACACCGGGCCAACCCACGCGCGTACCACCTCTACGAGCGCTGCGGTTTTCACGTCGTCGGTGAGACCGCGACCCACCTCATCATGAGTGCCCCAGGGAAGTGCTGATTTACGCTGTGTCGTCAGCCGGGCGCCAGGCGGGCGAGCGAGGCGAGGGTGAGCAACTGAGCCGGCGTGATGGCCGGGACGGGCGAGTTCACAAAGTCTTTCCCGTCCCGGGTGACGATGTAGTCAGCCCTGAGCCGCTTGGCGCAGGCCGCGAGAAGGGCATCCTCCGGATCTGTCATCGGCGAGACCAGGGCGTCGTTGATGTCGGCCGCAGTGGTGTCCCCGACCTCAACGATCTGGATGAGGCTGGCCAACGCCATCCGCGCCTGCCCCGCGGTCAGGCCCGCACGGCGCAGGATGTAGTGGATGTCGGCGATACTACCCGCTGCCACAAATCCTTCAACACGCCCGCCCGCCACCGCTTGCAGCACGGCGTACGAGTTCGCGAAGAACGCCGGCCGACGCTCGAGTACGTCGATCACCACGTTGACGTCGAGGAGTACCTTCATGTGCCGGAGAGTCTCTCACCCCGGGCTTCCCGGCCGGTCAACGTGGTCCGGGAAGCGATACCGACCAATTCATCGAGCAACGGCAGCTTGTCGCGGGCCGGCGAGGTCAACCTGGCGGTGACCTTACCTTGACGCGTGATGAACACGTCTTCTGACGCCACCGCGTCGAGGTACCGGCCGAGATTAGTTTTGAACTCCGTCGCCGTAATGACCGGCATGACCGCTCCTTTCGTACGATTTCATTCTATCGTCATCGCACGATTTGCGGCTCCTACTCGACGGACCAGTTGCCCGTACCGTTCGGTACCAACTCCACCCAGGTGTTACCCGGGACCAGGACCACGGGGGCACCGGACGCGTCCAGGAACTGCCAGGCCGCAGTGTCGGAGTCTTTCCGCCACGTGATCGGCCAGGTGGCGCCGGCCGACGCCAGCAGCCCCGACCCCGCCCCCACGACGATGGACTCCGGGACGTGGGTACCCGCGGCATCCACCTCGGGTCGCATCTCGACATCCACGCCGAGGATCAGGACATTGGTCGCCGTCAGCTGGGCACCCGACGAGCCGAGGGCCGGGTCGTTCCCCTCCCACCGCCACCAGCGGTCGCCGTCCCACCGCCACCGCGGCTCCGCGCTGGCCGAGATGGTGACCGTCAGCTGGGTGGCCGGGGTACCCGCCGTCTCCGCCGTACCCGGCGTGCCCCACTTCGCGAACGTGGCGAACGGCGGCGGGGCACCCTGGTGGCCGGCATCGGCCCTGGCTAGGAGTTTCTCCGGATTGGCGGCCAGGTTGTGCGGGGCCGCGCGCCCGGCCACCCGGCCCAGCCCGCTCCCGGTCGAGATGAGCTGCAGCCCGGCCGCCGCCGCCCGTTCCTCGAAACGGTCCTTGCCACCTGCGTACGCGATGATCCCGCCCGTCCACGCCGCGATGGGGGCGTCCATGGGCCGGATCGAGCGGACGGGTACCACGTGATAGGGCAATACCGAATGATAGATGGCGAGGTACCGGCTGATCCCGCCCTCCACCATCTCCTCGAAGACGATGTCGGCCGCGTCCAGTCCCTCCTGCGGTCGCGCGGCGGCCGAATTCTCGACCTTGCCCGCGAGGGCGGGCCGTTCCACGACGTCCCCCGGTACCCCGGTCAGCGGCCAGATCAGCGAGTCGGCGAGCGGATCGGCCGCCGGTCCAGCGGTGGCCGGGTCAGTGGGTCCAGTGAGCGAGCCGGTATCGGTGGGTACGGCGGTCACCTCACTCCCCGGTCCTCCGGGCAGAGCGCCGGCGAAAAACGCGATCGCCCCGCCCCCGATGGCCACCGCGACAACCGTCCCGACAATGACCCCCATCAACCACCGCGGCCGACGTGGCGCCAGCCCGTACTTCCCAGTCGTCATCTCGCCCATGCCGCCCCTCCGTCCTTCGGTACCGTCCCACTATGATATCTGGTTAGTCGGCTGTCGTACCCCGCCTCGTCACCGTCTGTCCCCGCCAAACTCCGTCGCCCGTTCTAGACGGTTGATTCCACGCCATGCGCGGCCATCTCACGCCCAGGCTGCGCCCTGGCGGCGTTCCGGTTCGGTCGACAGGCATCCAGCCTGCCTCCCTCACCGGGACGGTGGCCAGACCACACACCGACGCAGGCCGAGCGCAGAACGAGCTTGCTCGTTCTGCCGAGGCCCAGGAAGGTGTTGAGGGAGCGAAGCGACCGAGCACCCTGAGCGTGATCTGGCCACACAGCCCTTGGAATCAACCGTCCGGGTGGTACTGTTGATGCCCAGGAACCACTGATCAACCATGTGCCGCTACCGGGTGCCCCGGCCAGGCGATCTTCGTCCCTTTCCCGTTGGGGTGGATGTCCCCGTACACCGTGCAGCGGACGTATCTCATCTCGCACCACCCGGCTGACAACTGAGTTGATCGCGGCCCCAACGTGAGAAAGGGCACTCATGAACACCACCGCCGTCCCAGGTAACGAGCGCAGCGAGTATTCCCAGCCGGTTGACGACGTCCTCGTCGCACTTCGTACCACCGCCACCGGGCTGACAAGCGACGATGCTGCGGCCCGCCGCCGCCAGAACGGGCCGAACCACCTCCCCGAACCCCAGCGGGACCACCCCGCCCTCCGCTTCCTCAAGCACTTCGACGACATCCTGATCTACATCCTGCTGGCCGCGGCCGCGCTCAAGGCCGCCCTGGGCGAGTGGGTCGACTTCGGCGTCATCATCGCGGTGGTGTTCATCAACGCGGCCATCGGCTCTATCCAAGAGGGCCGCGCCGAGCACGCCCTCGCCGGCATCCGCTCCCTGCTGTCCGCCAGGGCCCAGGTCCGCCGCGACGGCGAGTGGACCGAGATCCCCGCCGAAGACCTCGTCACGGGCGACATCGTCCGGGTCGGCCCGGGCGCCCGCATCCCCGCCGACCTGCGCCTCATCGAGGCCAACAACCTCCGGGCCGAGGAGTCCGCACTGACCGGCGAGGCCCAGCCGGTCACCAAGACCACCGACCCGGTCGCGCCCGGTACGGGGATCGGCGACCGGACATCCATGCTCTTCTCCTCCGCCATCGTCGCCGCCGGCAGCGGGGTCGGGGTCGTGACCGCCACCGGTGCCCACGCCGAGATCGGCCGCATCACCACCCTGCTCGCTCAGATCGACGTCTTCGACACCCCGCTGACCAGGCAAATCTCCCGCTTCGGTAAGCTCCTGGCCCTGCTCATCGCGGGCATGGTCGTGGTCATGGCGCTGATCGGCAAGCTGGCGCACCAATTGCCCTTCGCCGACCTCATCTCGGCCGTGATCGGGTTCGCGGTCGCGGCGATCCCGGAGGGCCTGCCCGCGCTGGTCACGATCACGCTCGCCCTCGGCGTCCAGCAGATGGCCCGCCGCCGCGCGATCATCCGCCGCCTGCCCGCGGTCGAGACCCTGGGCGCCGTCACGCGGGTTTGTTCCGACAAGACCGGTACGCTGACGACGAACGAGATGACGGTACGACGGGTGGTCACGGCCGCGGAGACGTACGAGGTCACGGGACTGGGGTACGCGCCCCACGGCACCCTCACCCGGGACGGCGAACCCGTCATTCCCGCCGATGCCCGCGACCTGAGCGCCCTCATCCGGGCTGCCGCCCTGGCGACCGATGCGGTGATCGCCGAGTCTGACCAGGGGTGGACCCTCGTCGGTGAGCCGACGGAGGGGGCCCTGCGTACCCTCGCCCTCAAGGCCGGGATCGACACCACGGCCGACGCCCGCCTGGCCGTCGTACCGTTCGACTCCGAACACAAGTACTCTGCCGCCCTCGCCGCCCGGAACGGGGAGACGCTCATCGCGGTCGTGGGCGCGCCGGACCGCCTGCTCGACCGTTGTACGGTCCAAGGCCCGGCCCGGCTCACCGACGGCGGAAACCCGCCCCCAGCAGGCCCAGCCCCGCTCCCGGCCGCGAACGCCACCCCCCTCGACCGCGCCTGGTGGGAGGCGCGGATCGCCGGGCAGTCCGCCCAGGGGTTGCGCGTCCTGGGCGCGGCGTACAAGGCCGTACCGCCGGGTACCACCACCCTCACCCACGACGATCTCACGGACCTCACCTTCGCCGGCCTCGCCGCCATCGTCGACCCGCCGCGCCCGGAGGCCATCGCCGCCATCGCCACCTGTCGGAGCGCCGGCATCGCCGTGACGATGATCACCGGCGACCACGCCGGGACGGCCCAGGCCATCGCCGAAGAGATGGGCATCCTCGACCACACCGACCCCGAGGAGATTCCCGTTGTCACCGGCGCCGAACTCGAATCCGCCACCGACCAGCGGTTACGCCACCTCGTCCGGCACACCCGGGTCTTCGCCCGTACCTCCCCCGAACACAAACTCCGCCTTGTCGGGGCCCTGCAGAAGAACGGCGAAATCGTCGCCATGACCGGCGACGGGGTCAACGACGCGCCCGCCCTCAAGCGCGCGGACGTGGGTGTCGCGATGGGGATCAAGGGCACGGAGGCGACGAAGGAGGCCGCCGAGATCGTGCTCGCGGACGACAACTTCGCGACGATCGAGTACGCGGTCGAGGAGGGGCGGCGCATCCACGACAACCTGCACAAATCAGTCCTGTTCCTGTTGCCGACCAACGGGGCGCAGGCGCTCGTGGTCCTGGTCGCGGTCGTGTTCGGGCTCACCCTGCCGCTCGCGCCGGTCCAGATCCTGTGGGTCAACATGGTCACGACGGTGACGCTGGCCCTGGCGCTGGCGTACGAACCGGCCGAGCCGGACATCATGACCCGGCCGCCCCGCCGCCCCGGCGCGGGATTGGTCGGTGTCCGCGACCTGCCCCGGATCGCCGCCGCCTCCCTCGCCATCGCCGCGGCCACCCTGCTGGCCTTCACCCTGGCCCGCCACCTCGGCCTGGGCCTCGCGACCGCCCAGACCTGGGCGGTCAACACCCTGGCGCTCGCCCAGGCGGCGTACCTCTTCAACGCCCGTTTCCTGCGCGAGTCCAGCCTCCGCCGTGAGGCCCTCACCGGCAACCGGGTCGTGTGGGTCGTCGTCGGCCTCCTGGTCGCGCTGCAGGCGGTGTTCGTGTACGTGCCCGTCTTCCACACCTGGTTCCACTCCGCGGCCCTCGACTGGGACGGTTGGCTCGTCCCCCTCGGCTTCGCCCTGGCGATCTTCGCCGTCATGGAAGTAGTCAAGGTGGGCCTGCGGCCACGTGGGCCAAATGAGTGAAACACGGAGACAGGGCGACTGTTTCAAGTTGTCAGAAGCCGGTTTGACGACCATTCGACTGGACGACGCGTTCTACCGCCGCGATGTGTTGGACGTCGCCCCGGCGTTGCTCGGCACAGTACTCTGCCACGACACGGGTACCGCCATCCTCCGCGGCCGCATCACCGAGGTCGAGGCGTACCGCGGCGAGGATGACACGGCCTGCCACGCCCGGGTTGGCCGGACGCCCCGGACCGAGACGTTGTACCTCGCCGGCGGCCACGCGTACGTCTACCTCTGCTACGGCATCCACCACCTGTTCAACGTTGTCACGGGCCCGGCGGGCTTCCCCCAGGCCGTCCTCATCCGCGGCCTCGCCGCCGTACCCGGCCCCGGCCGCCTCACCAAGGCCCTCGCCATCACGCGGGACCTCAACCGCGAGGACCTGCGGACCTCCGCCCGCCTCTGGCTGGAGGACGACGGCTACCGCCCGGCGCACGTCGAGACCACCCCGCGCATCGGTATCCCCTACGCCAGTCCCGCCGACCAGGCGCGCCCCTGGCGCTGGGTGGACGTCAGCGCGCCCGTCTTGAGTGACGAGCACGAAGCGGCGCGGGCGGAGTAGGAACCCGAAACGGCAAAGTGGGAGCCGGCGGCGAGCGATGGGATAGCCCAAAAAATGTCGGAGGCGCCCGATAGCTTGATTCTATGAGATCTGATGACCCTTGTGGTTTTTGTAGGCCTACTTTTGGGGTAGGCTGTTGCCCAGGATGGCTGCCATGTCACCCGTGAACATGAAAGTCAGCGCGTACAAACATGGCTTCGAGCTGACTGACGCGATCTATGTGATGACCCACCCCGTGGGTTCGGAGCTGATCCGACCAACTCCCCGCGGCGAGGAATGGGCCTTCGTCGGTTACCCGTACGAGGGCTCGGATCGTCGGATGGAGCTACTCGCGGAGATCATTCCGCCACGGACGGTGGAAGTTTTCCATTTCATGGACTTGACCGACTACTGGAGGCACTTATGGACGACGAGCTGATTGACACGAGCGACGAGTACTACGAACGTCTGGACGCGTTGTACACGTCGGGCGCCATCCGCCCCGACGAGAACAGCCGCATCTACCGTGGCGAGGAGGCGGTGGCGATCGGTCGACAACACCTGATGTGGGCGACGAACACGACCACGATTGAGGACGCGGTTGCTGTGGCGCTGGGCCGGCCCCGGTTGAGCGCCGAGCCCAACGAGACGATCCGGACCCGGGTACCAAAGCCCCTGCTCACCGAGGTCCGCTCCCTCGCGCGCACGCGGCAGACGACCGTTTCTCAGATCGTCCGCGAGGCGATGCGGGAGTACGTCCAACGGTTCGCGACGGCTGCGGGCGAGCCCGCGTAGGCGAACGCATCCGGGGGACGGGCCGGACATGCGGGATCACTGGGCGCAGGCGGGATCGGTGGGCGCGTCGAGGTACCCACCCCGAAGTCACCCGCGCCGTCAGATCCGTACCTCCTCTAGGTCGCGCATGACCTGGGTGGCGGGGAAGACCGCCCGGGCGGCCGTCTCGAGCCCAGCCAGGTCCGCGTCGGAGTACCGCGCGCTGAAGTGGGTCAGCAGCAACCGGCCCACCCCCGCCTGACGAGCGATTTCGGCCGCCTCCAGACACGTCGAGTGGGCGTAGCGCGGTGCCAGGTCCGCCTCGGCGGGACTGTACGTCGACTCGTGGACGAGGACGTCGGCATCCCGCGCCAGCTCCACCGTCCGCGGGGTCGGCCGCGTGTCGCCCGTGACCACCACCACCCGGCCGGGCCGGACGTCGCTCACGTAGTCCAGCCCGCACACCACCCGGCCGTCGGGCATGGTCACGCTTTCGCCCGCCTTCAGTTGCCCGTACCACTTCCCCGGACCGAGTCCGAGCGCCCGTAACCGGTCGACCTGCAGTGATCCGGCCCGTGGCGGCCCGGCCACGCGGTAGCCGTAACTGGGCAGGCTGTGATCCAGCCGGCCGACCGTCACGCGCGGCGACCGGCGCCCCAATCCGGTTGGTCCGAGTTCCGTGCCGTCGTCCACCTCGCGGATCGCCAGCTCGTACGTCAAGTGCGTCCCCGTGAGCCGGAAGGTTGTCTCCACCAGCTCCCG
>JAIRVA010000344.1 GCA_031254155.1 Propionibacteriaceae bacterium | reverse complement strand
CTGCCGTCGGACCTGACGGGGATCAGCGTGTACGACCAGCGGACCCAGACCTTCGTGTTCCACGAGGGACCGGTCTTCGCCACGATCGTCCTGGCCGACGAGGTCAACCGGGCCTCACCCAAGACCCAGGCCGCGCTCCTCGAAGTCATGGAGGAGAACACCGTCACGGTCGACGGGGTCAAGCACGAGGTTGGCCATCCCTTCATGGTGGTCGCGACGCAGAACCCGATCGAGCACGCCGGGACGTACCGGCTCCCCGAGGCCCAGCTCGACCGCTTCCTCATGAAGATCTCCGTCGGCTACCCCGACCACGACGTGACGATGGAGCTGCTGAACGACGCCGCCAACCGCGACCGCGCGGCGGCGGTCCAGCCGATGGTCTCGCCCCAGGCGGTCATGCAGATGGCGGACTTCGCCAACCAGATGTACGTCGACGGTGCCATCCTCGACTACGTCTCCCGGCTGGCGACCGCCTCGCGTTCCCATCCGCACGTCCGTCTGGGCTTGTCAACTCGTGGCGCGCTGGCGTTCGTCCGGACGGCGAAAACGTGGGCGGCCGCGCACGGCCGGGAGTACGTGACCCCCGACGACATCCGACGGCTGGCCAAGCCGCTGATGTGCCACCGCCTGCTGCTCTCGGCCGAGGCCCAGTTCGCCGGGGCGGACGTGGACGAGGTCATCGACTCGCTGCTCACCACCGTACCCGTGCCCGACCTGCGGGCCTGACGTGTCCGAGCACCCCGACTTCGTACCTCCGGCGACGGTCCGCCGGTCCGGGCTGGCCGCGCTGGCCGAGCCGCCCGGGTCCCCCGCGAGCCCTCCGCCCGGCCGCCCGGCCGGCCGGCCCGGTCGGCGTCCCCGCCCGGCGCCGGCGGGGCGTGACACGGGCAGTCCGGCGCGCGACATGCCCGGTTGGTGCCCCACCGGTTTTCTGCGGGGCGCGAAACGGTCCGCCCGGTCCGTCCTTCGAGCCATCACCCCGCTCGGCTGGACGATGCTCACGCTCGGCGCGGTGAGCTGGGTCCTGGCGGCGTTGTACGGCTGGACGGAGGCCGGGGTTGTCGCCGTGGCGGCCCTCGCCCTCGTTCCGTTCGGCGCCCTGTTCACCGTCGGCCGCCTCCGGGCCGCGATCACGCTCACCGTGCAGCCGCGACGCGTCGGGGTGGGACGCCCGGCGGTCGCGGCGTACGAGGTCCGCCACACGGCGACCCGGCGGGGGGCGTCGCTGCGGGTCCGTCTCCCGGTGGGGGAAGCGGTGGCCCGCTTCACCGTACCGCCTCTTGCCCCCGGCGAAACCCACGACGACCAGGTGATCATTCCGACCACCCGCCGCGGCGTCGTCCCCGTCGGCCCGGTCATCACCTACCGCGACGACCCCCTCGGCCTGGTCCGCCGTGAGGTGGCGTGGACGACGGTGCTGGAGCTTCTCATCCACCCCGCGATCCAGCCGCTCGACAGCGTCGGTACGGGGCTGCTCCGCGATCTCGAGGGCCGGCCAACACCGGATGTCTCCGTGGCTGACTTCGCCTTTCACTCGCTGCGGGAGTATGTGCCTGGCGACGACCGGCGCTTCATCGACCAGAAGTCGTCGGCGCGCCTCTCGGCGGTGGCGGGCGAGGACCGCTTCATGGTCCGCCAGTTTTTTGACACCCGCCAGACCCACCTCGCGATCGTGTCGGACGCCCAGGAGTCCCACTTCACCGCCACGGACGAGTTTGAGCTCGCGCTGTCCTGCGCGGCGTCGGTGGCCGCCCGCGCCGTGGCGGACGACATGGCGGTGACCGTTTTCTGCGCCGACGAGGTTTGCCCGCGCCCGGCGGCGGGTCTCGTCCTCGACCCCTACCCCCCGGCACAGTGGGGCGCGCGGCCCCAGGCCCCAGAGGTCCAGCGCCGCGTCGACCCGGCGCCCCCCCCCGCGGTGGAGTGCGGAATCCGCGTAGTGTCTACATTAGCAGTGTTCAATGAGCCCGTGATCTCCAAAACATTTTAAGTTCTCTTGATCAGTTATCACACCTACCACATCTTTAGACCAGGAAGTCGTTGAAATACCAACTTTTATATCAGTCCCTAAAGTTGCTTTATAAGGGGATATTTTGACACCTAGGTAAGCGCGCTTTTTAACTAATTGAACAATTTCCAGGCCTCCGTTACAGTTGCTATTACTATTATCCTGTGTGTAGGTTTTTATAACGTTCTCAATGCCTTGATTAACTCGTTTGACACTTTATATGCTCTCACTGTGTCTGAACTTGCCATGCACAATCTTCAGTCCTAGCCACATAGGCTTAAAACTTTTTATGTCTTTGTTGCAGAACTTTCTGTCATTATCTGATTGCAGAATATAAAGTTACTCAAAGCACAAGAAAATATCCGCAAGTTTGAGTGCAATTGCTTCTGTTCTTTTAGTGTCACCAGGTCTCAACACCACAAATTTTGTCAGGGAGTCCTGCTAGATGGTATAAATTTATATTCGATATACGGAGTGGAGCGGCTTCGGTGGTCTAGTGGTTAGCATGCTGGCCTCTGGTACCCGATATCGCGAGTTCAAACCCGGCCGAAGCCGTCGGATTTTTTCGGGCGAAAAAATCCTCAGCATGCCTTCCTTCGGAAGGGAAGTAAAGCCGTTTGCCCCATGTCGCAGATTTGCGGCATGTA
>JAIRVA010000174.1 GCA_031254155.1 Propionibacteriaceae bacterium | reverse complement strand
CCAGAGTGCGCGCGCGTGGGGTGGGACTTCGTACGACGTCACGCGAACGAGGGGAAGACTGTCGAGGGAGTGGTCCGGGACGTGACGTACTCTCCGGCTGAGGTAGCCAACCTGGTCGGGGTATCGCGACCGACGGTCCAGCGCGGCATCACTGATGGGACGATCAATGCGATCCGCCGGGGGACGAGATGGCGTGTGGCGGAGTCCGAGGTCGCCCGGTACCGATTGTTCCTGGCTGACCAGATGGCTGAACTGGTGGCCGATGACCTCGACTTTTGAACGGCGACTGGTCTTCCTGGATGCCTCGGTGTTGGCTGCGCCGACCACGCGAAGCCTGTTCTTGTTCGGCCAGCTCCATGAGGATGCGGATTTCAGGGCATGTTGGAGTGCGGAGGCTGAGGCAGAAGCGGATCAGGCGTTGATGCGCCGGGCCGGGAAGATGGGCGAGAAACTTGGACACACCGTGAAACCAGTGTTGGTTTCAGATTTGCGGCGTGAGGTCGCCTGGGGCGACGATGTGGTAGTTCCCCCCGCCCCGGACGTGGCCGCGTCCCTGGTCGACACTCATTTTGATGATCGGCACATTCTGGCCGCCGCTGCTGCGGCAAGTTCACGGGTGGTGGTCACGGTGGACGTCGACGATTTTGGGCGGGCTGACCTGGAACGTCTCGGGGTGTCGGCGGGCAACCCTGACCTTTTCCTGGCTCACACGATGACGGAGGCGATGTACAGGTTTACGTTGGAGCGGTTGTCGGGCAAACGGACATTGGAGCCGAAAACACCGGAATCGATCCATGCTTCGTTGGGTAGGGCGCATCCCATGTTGGCGATGGCGATGAGAAAGGTGTACCCCAGCATCAAACCGCTGTCTAGTGTCGGCGGAACACCGGTCGAGGTCTTTCGGGGGAGCCGGTGCCTGGTGTGCGGCAAGAAGTTGACTGATCCGGAGTCCTTGGTTCTGGGTGTCGGTCCGGAATGCCGAAGGAAACGATGAAAGGCGATCAGGACGGGCTGATGTCTGACAGTGCTCTGAGATCGACTACCTCCACTCCCCCGACCGCCAACCGGGCCCGGTAGTGGGCGATGGCCGCCGCCGTGTCGGCCACGGTGTCGCCGCCGAACTTCTCCAGACAGGCGTCGGCGAGGACGAGTGCCACCACCGCCTCCGCGATGACGCCCGCGGCCGGGACCGCGCAGACATCCGACCGCTGGTGGTGGGCCGGGGCGTCCTGGCCGGACGCGACATCGACGGTCGGCAGGGCGTTCGGGACGGTCGCGATCGGCTTCATGGCCGCCCGCAGCCGGATCACCTCACCGTTCGACATGCCACCCTCGATGCCCCCGGCGTGATTGCTCACCCGGCGGATCCGGCCGTCCACCATCATCATCGGGTCGTGGGCGGCCGAACCCGGGCGGGCGGCCAGGGCGAAACCGTCACCGATCTCAACGCCCTTGATGGCCGGGATACCCATGCACGCCGCCGCCAGGCGGGCGTCGAGCCGCCGCTCTGACACGGTGTACGTCCCGAGCCCCGGCGGGCATCCCCACACCACGACCTCCACCACCCCGCCGAGGGTGTCGCCCGCCTGGGTGGTCGCCGCGACGAGTTCCTGCATCGCCGCGCTGGCCTGGGGGTCGGCGCAGCGGACCGGATCGGCGTCAATGGCCGCCAGATCGGCCGGCGTCGGCAGCGCCGGCCCCGCGCACACCTCGCCAATCGCCGTCACGTGGCTCACGATCTCGATCCCCGCCGCCTGCCGGAGGAACTGCCGCGCCACTTCGCCCGCCGCCACCCGGGCCGCCGTCTCGCGGGCCGACGCCCGCTCCAGGACCGGCCGCGCCGCCGGCCAGTCGTACTTCTGCATCCCGGCCAGATCGGCGTGACCCGGCCTGGGCCGCGTCAGCGGTTCGTTCCGGGCGAGCCCGGCTAACTGGTCCGGGTCCACCGGGTCGGCGGACATGACTTCGGCCCACTTGGGCCACTCGGTGTTCGTGATCGCGATGGCGACGGGTGAGCCGATCGTTTCCCCTTGCAGTACGCCGCCGGTGAGGCGGACCTCGTCCCGCTCGAAACTCATCCGGGCCCCGCGGCCGGCCCCCAGGCGCCGCCGCGCGAGCGCCTGCTCCAGGTCCGCCGTGGTCAACCGGACGTGCGCCGGGACACCTTCGATGATCGTAGTCAGCAACGGTCCGTGGGACTCCCCGGCAGTAACGTATCTCAGCACGGTACGAGTTTAGGGCACGGTCGGTAATAAATGGTGCAGGTGGCGGTTTCGGGGCGGGATGCCTGAGAAGGCGGAGTGCCCGAAGGCGTAGCAGCGCTACGCCGCAGCGGCCGACAACGCCATCAGACGCCCGATCCCGGAAACGACACGCGACAGTTAGTGACGACCGTGCCCTTGGGGCAGAATCGGCCCGGCCCGCGCCCCGCCAGATGACGGCGGGACGCGAGCCGGGTACGACTCGTCAGCGGGTTGACGTCTCCCGCCCGGCCCCGCTGCGGCGGCGGAGGGCGAGGAGTACGCCGACGAGGCTGGTGGCGAGGGCGAGCCAGCGGGTGAGGGGCAGGCTGCCCACCGTGCCGCCGGTCGGTACGGTGATCCGGGCCGTGCCGAGGGTGACCGTGGTCGCCGACTGGTTGCCTGCGGCATCGGTCGCGGTCACGGTGACCTGTCCGCTCGCGCCGGCCAGTTTGATTGACCAGTTGCCGTCCTTGTCGGCCTCGGTCTGGCCGAGGATGTTGCCGGCCTTGTCCGTCACGGTGATGGTTGTGCCGGGGTCGGCGGTCCCGCTGATCGTGTCGCTGGTGGCGACCGTCACGCGGGGCACGGCGGGCGGGGTGGTGTCCAACTCGGCCACGGTGGAGGCCCGGTTCCCGGCGGTGTTCGTGACCGTCACCGTGACCGTGCCCGACGGCGTGCCGGCCGGGGTCTTGACCGACCAGGTCCCGTCGGCGTTCACTGTCGTCTGGCCCAGGACCAGGCCGGCCTGGTCGGTGATGGTGATCGTCGTGCCGGGTTCGGCTGTACCGCTGATCTTGTCACTGTTGGCCTGGGTGACGTGGGGCGCGGCGGGCAGCGTGGTGTCGAGTTCAGCCGTGACGGACGCCGTGGTACCCGTCTGGTCCGTGACCGTCACCGTGACCGTGCCCGACGGGGTACCCGCCGGAGTCTTGACCGACCACGTGCCATCGGCCGCGGCCGTCGTCTCACCTAGGATGTTGCCGGTCTGGTCGGTGATGGTGATGGTGGTGCCGGGGTCGGCTGTGCCACTGATCTGGTCACTGTTGGCCTGGTTGACATGGGGTACGGCGGGCGGCGTCGTGTCGAGTTGGCTCGTCGTGGTGGACGACCCGCCTTGCGGGTTCGTGGATGTCACCGTGATGGGGCCGGTCGGCGTGCCCGCCGGGGTCGGAACCGACCAGGTCCCGTCCGGGCCGACGGTCGTCTCACCCAACAGGGTGCCCTGCTCGTCGGTGACCGTGATCGTCGTGCCGGGGTCGGCGGTCCCGCTGATCGTCTTCGCGTTCGCCACCTGGACCACCGGTGTCGACGGTGTGGGACCCGTCGGCGTCGGGGTACTCGTGGGCGTGCTCGTGGGCGTGCCGCTCGTCGTGGGCGTGCTCGTGGGAGTACCGGACGTGGTCGGCGTGCTCGTGGGAGTACCCGACGGCGTACCGCTGGTGGTCGGCGTGCTCGTGGGCGTGCTCGTCGGCGTACCGGACGTAGTCGGTGTCGACGTATCGGTCGAGGTCGGCGTACTGGTCGGCGTGGACGTGTCGGTCGCTGTCGGGGTACTGGTGGGTGTCGACGTGTCGGTCGATGTCGGCGTCGGTGTGCCCGGACCGCCGATGATGGTGGTCGCCGAAGCCGGGTTGCCGGCAGGGTCGGTGACGGTCACAGTGACTTCACCGGTGGCATCGGACAAGGGTACTGTCCAGTGGCCGGTCTCGTCCACTGTCGTGTGGCCCAGGACGGTGCCGTTCGTGTCGGTGACAGTGAGGGGCAGACCTGGTTCGGCGGTCCCGCTGATCAGGTCACTGGTCGCGACCTCGATCACGGGTACGGCGGGCGGATCAGTGTCCAGGTCAGCGGTCGCCGTGGCCGGGTGGCCCGTCGGGTCGGTGACAGTGGCGGTGATCGGACCGGAGGGGGTGCCTGCCGGGGTCGGGACCGACCAGGTGCCGTTGTCATCCACTGTTGTCTCGCCGAGGACCTGGCCGTTGCCGTCTGTAATGGTGACGGTGGATCCGGGTTCGCCGGTGCCGCTGATGGTGGTGGCGTTGGCCACGTCAATCGTCGGTATGGCGGACAGGCCGGTCACCAGACGGCCGGTCGCCGAGGTCTGGTTGCCCGCCGGGTCAGTGGCGGTGGCGGTGATCATCCCGGATGGTGTTCCGGCCGGGGTCGGGATCGACCAGGTACCGTCATTGTTCACCGTGGTTTCACCCAGGACGGTGCCCGTGTGGTCGGTGACGGTGAGGGTGGCGCCGGGTTCACCGGTGCCGCTGATCTCGGTGGCGTTGGCCACGTCAATCGTGGGCACGGCGGGCGGATCAGTGTCCAGATCAGCGGTGGCTGTGGCCTGGTGGCCCGTCGGATCGGTCACGGTCGCGGTGATCGGACCGGACGGGGTGCCTGCCGGGGTGGGGATCGACCACGTGCCGTCATCCTTCACGGTTGTCTCGCCGAGGACCTGGCCGTTGTCGTCGGTGACGGTGACGGTGGCTCCGGGTTCGCCGGTGCCGCTGATGGTGGTGGCGTTGGCCACATCAATGGTCGGCACGGCGGACAGGCCGGTCACCAGACGGCCGGTCGCCGAGGTCTGGTTGCCCGC
>JAIRVA010000173.1 GCA_031254155.1 Propionibacteriaceae bacterium | reverse complement strand
GCTGACGACACAGCGTAAATCAGCACTTCCCTAGCTTCTTCAGCGCACCCACCTCGATCTCCATCCATGTCAGGGCAGACACGTAGCATTTCCTCAGGTCTTGGCTGCCCAGCCACTGTTCGAACGGCGACCCCTGTTTCTGGGGGTTCCGTAGCGCCGACACAACGTTCGTATCCAAGAGGAAACCGGTCACCACTCGACCTCGCGGGTGTCCAGGCTCCGGGGCGGGAGATCGAGGTCGGTCTCCGCGATACCAGGCGTCTGCCGGGTGAGCCACGCTGCGAGATCACCCAGAGTCTTGAGCTTTTGCCGTCTCGCATAGGGGTAGATCCCGATCCCGCCGTCGTTCAGCTCGCGAAACTCGATCGGATCCCCAGGCTGTAGTCCCGCCTGTACAAGTAGCGGGCGTGGAATCGTGACCTGGTTCTTGTCCCGGATCGTGAGGATGGCCATCGCTAGTCTTTCTGTCCGACTTTCCTACAATTCTAGCGTCCGGAGAGACATAGCAGCGCAACCGTCAGCGGGGACTGAGTACGGCCAGCCCCAGGTCGCGACAAGCCTCAATCATACGGTCATCGTACGTCACGACAACATCGGCGTTGAGGTCGAGGGCGGCCGCGAGGTGCAGGGCATCAAGGCTGCGCAACGTCGGGTGAGGCAGCCGTGCCGCCTGCCGGAAGGTGGACCGGTCGGGCGTGGCGAGGCTGAACCGCGCCAGGATCGCCGCGACATCGCCGCCCGGTATCCCGCAGCGGATTGCGACCCGCCCCAGCTCGGTCTCGAGCAGGTCGCTGGAAACATTCTCCTGCCCTGGGTCGGCGAGCTCCGCGATGAGTGCGGCGCTCTCGTCCGCGGTGATGTGGAGCGGCGGGTAAGGCGGCAGGATTCCGCGGCATGATGCCGCAGAATCCTGCCCTATCGGTGTCTTACCGGGCCGCCAGTTGCCGGCCCTGGGCGTCGGCGGCGTAGGCGTCGGCGGACTGTTTGGCCATCTGCTCGTACTGCTCCCACCGCTGGTCGACCGTGATTTGCGTCAGCTCGGCCATGCGCTCGGCTTCCTCGGGGTCGTGGGTGAGCAGCATCTTGTACCGCAGCTCGTTGTACATGTAGTCCTTGACCTTGAGCCTGGGCTTGGGCGAGTCGAGCAGGAACGGGTTGCCACCTTCCCACCGGCTCACCGGGTTGTAGCGGATCAGCGGCCAGTGCCCGCAGTTGACCGCACGGTACTGCTGGTCGAGGCCCCGCTGCAGGTCCAGCCCGTGGGCGATGCAGGGGCAGTACGCGATGATCAGCGCAGGACCGGGGTACGCCTCGGCCTCGCGGAACGCCTTCAGCGTCTGCTGGGGGTCGGCACCCATGGCGATGCGCGCGACGTACACGTTGCCGTACGAGATCGCCTGCATGGCCAGGTCCTTCTTGTTCGTCCGCTTGCCCGCGGCGGCGAACTTCGCCACCGCGCCGAGCGGGGTCGACTTGGACGCCTGACCGCCGGTGTTCGAGTACACCTCCGTGTCCATGACCAGGATGTTCACGTCGCGCCCCGAGGCCAGGACGTGGTCGACGCCGGCCGAGCCGATGTCGTACGCCCAACCGTCGCCACCGACGATCCACACCGAGCGCCGGATCAGGTGGTCGGCGACCGACAACAGATCCTTGGCCCGGTCGGCCACCGCCGGTACCCCGGTCGCCAGGATCCCGGTGAGTTGCGCCTTCAGCGCCTCGATCCGGGCGAACTGGTCACGGATGTCCGACTCGTACTGTTGCGGCGCCTCCAGGATCGGGTCCACGACCGCGTCACCCAGGACGTCCCGCAGACCGGCGACGCGTTCCCGCGCCAGGTTGGTCTGCAGGTCGGCCGCCAGCCGCAGCCCGAGCCCGAACTCGGCGTTGTCTTCGAACAACGAGTTCGACCACGCCGGCCCGCGGCCCTGCGCGTTCTTCGCCCACGGTGTCGTCGGCAGGTTGCCGCCGTAGATCGACGAGCAGCCGGTGGCGTTGGCCACGGTTGCGCGGTCGCCGAAGAGCTGTGACAGCAGCTTGAGGTACGGCGTCTCGCCGCACCCCGCGCACGCCCCCGAGAACTCGAAGAGCGGTTCGAGGAACTGGGCGCCGCGGACGGTTCCGAAGTCCAGCCGCGAACGGTCGTTGTACGGCAGCGCCTGGAAGAAGTCGACGTTGTGCCGGACCTCGACCCGGTCCTCGACCGGCATGAGGTTGATGGCCCGGACCCCCGGCTTCTTCAAGACCCGCACCGGGCACGCCTCGTAGCACAGGCCGCAGCCCGTACAATCCTCGCCGAACACCTGCAGCGTGAACGACCCCTCGGGCACACCGGCCGCGTTGAGCGGCGCGTGCTGGAACGCCGCGGGCGCGCCGTCCAGGGCGGTGTTGGGGTAGTACTTCGCCCGGATGACCGCGTGCGGGCAGACGAACGCACAGTTGCCGCACTGGATGCACTCGGCCGGGTCCCACACCGCGATGATGTCGGAGATGTTGCGCTTCTCGTACTGCGTCGTCCCGGAGGGGTACGACCCGTCGGCCGGCAAAACCGACACCGGCAGCGAGTCGCCCTCGTCGATGATCATCGTGGCCGTCACGTTGCGGACGAAGTCGGGGGCGTTATCAGGCACGGGCGGGATGAAGCCCTTGTCACCGACCGGTTTCGCGGGTACCTTCACCTCGTGCAGGTGGGCCAGCGAGTGGTCGACGGCGGTGTGGTTCTTGTCCACGATCTCCTGGGACTTCTTGCCGTACGTCTTCGTGATCGCCTTCTTGACCGCGTCAATCGCGACGTCCCTGGGCAACACACCCGAGATCGCGAAGAAGCAGGTCTGCAGGACGGTGTTGGTACGACCGCCCAGCCCGGCCGCGCGGGCCACCTCGAGCGCATTGATGCAGTACACCTTGAGCTTCAGGTCGATGATCTTCTGCTGCATCGGCCGGGGCAGTTCCGCGAAGGTGTCCTCGGGGGCGAACGGCGAGTTGAGCAGGAGGATTGTCCCCTTCCGCGCGAACGCCAGGACGTCGACGCGCTCCAGGACCGACCACTGGTGGGCGCCGATGAAGTCGGCCTTCGAGATGAGGTACGGCGACTTGATCGGGTCCGGCCCGAAGCGGAGGTGCGACACCGTCCGGGAGCCCGATTTCTTGGAGTCGTACACGAAGTAGCCCTGCGCGTAGAACGGCTCGTCCCGGCCCTCGGGGTTGGTCGAGCCCAGGATCTTGATGGTGTTCTTGTTCGCGCCGACCGTACCGTCGGAACCGAGACCGTAGAAGACGGCCCGCATCGTGGCCGGATCTTCGATGTCGAAGTCCTTGTCGTAGGGCAGGCTCGTCAGCGACACGTCGTCGTTGATGCCGATCGTGAACCGGGGCCGCGGGCTGGGCTTGGCCAGCTCGTCGAAGATCCCCTTGGCCATGGCTGGCGTGAAATCCTTCGACGACAAGCCGTAACGTCCGCCGACGACCTTGGGCATCGCCGAGATCTTGCCGTCGGCCAGCGCTTCGCCGAGGGTCGCGACCACGTCCAGGAACAGCGGCTCGCCACCCGAGCCGGGCTCCTTGGTCCGATCGAGCACGGCGATGGTCTTCACCGTCGCGGGCAGCGCCGCGAGGAAACGGTCGGCGGGCCACGGGCGGTACAGGTGGACCTCGAGCACGCCCAGCTTGGCGCCCCGGGCGTTGAGGTAGTCCACCGTCTGGCCGATGACCTGGCCGGCCGAACCCATGACGACCACCACGGTGTCGGCATCCGCCGCGCCGTGGTACCCCATCAGCGAGTACCGCCGCCCCGTCATCTGCGCGAAGCGGTCCATGACGTCCTCGATGATCCCGGGTACCTTCGCGTAGTACGGGTTCACCGTCTCGCGGGACTGGAAGTACGTGTCCGGGTTCTGCGCCGTACCGCGGATGTACGGGTGTTCCGGCGAGAGCGCCCGGTCACGGTGGGCGCGGATGAGCTCGACCGGGATGAGGGCCCGCAGATCGTCATCCGACAACAGGCTCAGCGTGTTGACTTCGTGGGAGGTCCGGAAACCGTCGAAGAAGTGCAGGAACGGGACGCGGGACTCCATCGTCGCCACCTGCGAGATGAGCGCGAAGTCCTGCGCCTCCTGGACGGACGCCGAGCAGAACAGGGCGAACCCGGTCTGCCGGACGGCCATGACGTCCTGGTGGTCGCCGAAGATCGACAACCCCTGGGCCGCGAGGGACCGCGCCGCCACCTGGAAGACGGTCGACGTGAGCTCGCCGGCGATCTTGTACATGTTGGGGATCATCAACAAAAGACCTTGCGAAGCGGTGAAAGTGGTCGCCAGGGCGCCACCTTGCAGCGCGCCGTGCATCGCACCGGCCGCGCCCGCCTCGGACTGCATCTCGACGACCGTGGGGACGGTGCCGAAGATGTTGGTCTGGCCGTGCGCCGACCACTCGTCGGCCAGCTCCGCCATGGGCGAGCTTGGCGTGATCGGGTAGATCGAGCACAGCTCGTTGCAGCGGTACGCCACGGAGGCGGTCGCCTCGTTCGCATCCATGATGCCGCGCTTGTTGTCGCTGTGGTGGATCACCTCGATGACCTCGTCCAGATCGCCCGGCAGGCGGGCCTCCATGCCGATGTATGAATTGTCACTCATGATCGTTTCTCCTTCACCGCTCGGGGATCATCTCGATGGAGTGGACGGGGCACTGCTCGTAACAGCTCGCGCAACCCGTACATTTCTCATAGTTGTAGCGGTACCGCAAGCCCTTGCCGAGCTTGATGACCGCGTCTTCGGGGCACGAGCCGAGGCAGCCGTCGCACTCGATGCAGTTGCCGCAACTCAGGCAGCGGACCGCTTCGAACTTGGCTTCTTCGGGCGACAGTCCGCGGACGATCTCCTGGAAGTCGGTCCGCTGGGCAACGTCCAGCTCGGACTGCAGGCGCCGCTCGTGATCGCCGAAGTACCACAGGTGCAGCATGTCGAAACTCACCAGCGGGGGTTTGCGCTTGTCGGCGGGCTGCCGCGAGTACAACCAGGTGTCGATCATCCGGGCCGCCCGCTTGCCGTGGCCGACGCCGATGGTGACCGTCCGGTCAGACGGTACGGCGTCGCCGCCGGCGAAGATGCCGGGGACATCCGTCATGAGAGTCCGGGGGTCGACCTTGACGACGTCGTTCTCGAACCGCATCCCGGGGATGCGGCGCAGGAAGTTGGAGTCCGTCTCCTGGCCGACGGCCAGGATGACCGTGTCGGCCTGCAGGGTCTCGAACTTGCCCGTACCGACCGCGCGGCCCTTATCGTCCAGCGCCATGATCTCGACCTGCACATCGCCGTCGGACTCGACCTCGGAGATCGTCCGCAGCCAGTGCATCTCGACGCCCTCGCGTTGCGCCTCCTCGCGCTCCTCGGCGTGGGCGGGCATCTGCTCCTCGGTCCGGCGGTAGATGACGATGGACTCCTCGGCGCCGAGACGGCGGGCCACGCGGGCCGCGTCCATCGCCGTGTTGCCGCCGCCGTACACCGCCACGCGCCGGCCGATCTTGGGCCGCTCACCCTCGGCCACGTCCTTCAGGAAGGTGACGGCATCCACCATGCGGGACGCGTCCATGGAGGGAATCTCCACCCGCCGGGACAGCCCGGCGCCGATGGCAACGAACACAGCGTGGAAGTTACCCTCGGCCTGCTCCTTGAGCAGGTCCTTCACCCACGAGTTCTGGACGAAGGTGACACCGAGGTCGCGCAGGCGCTGGATTTCGGCGTCGAGGATATCGCGGGGGAGCCGGTACTCGGGGATGCCGTACCGCATCATCCCGCCCGGCAGGTCGCCGCCGTCGCGTACCTCGACATCGTGGCCGCGGCGCGCGAGGTGGTAGGCGCAGCTGAGGCCGGCGGGGCCGGCCCCGATGACCAGGACCCGGAAGCCGGTCTTCTGATCAGGCTGGGGGAAGGCCCAACCCTCGGCCAGGGCCAGGTCGCCGAGGTACCGCTCGACGCCGTGGATCGAGATCGATTGATCCAAAAACCCGCGGTTGCAAGCATTTTCACACGGGTGGTAGCAAACACGCCCATGGATCGCGGGGAAAGGATTATTTTCAACCAAAACTGTCCAGGCCGCCTTGGGATCGCCCTCTTTGACAAGGCGCAGGTACTCCTGGATGTTTTCGCCAGCCGGGCAAGCGTTGTTGCAAGGCGGCATGAGGTCCATGTAGACCGGCATTCGTGATCGGACAGGGCCAACCCGGCCGGCCGACGATGCCAGGTCGGGTAAAGCAGTAATGTCGTGGGTATCGGGCATACCAAACCTCCCGGGGTTCGAGTTCACTAGTTCCAGGTGGTCAACTCTACGGCTTTTGAGCCGACGCAGTTGGCCGGAGCCTCGGGGCGCCCGCACTGTACAAGGACACAAAGTACGCGGACACTGTGTGACGTGGACACGGTGTGGGGCCTCTAGGTGGCCATCAGCCTACTCTGGTCTACGCGCTACGGAAAGGAGATTGCCTGATTTCACGTACCATATTTTGCGAGTCATCGTCCGGGCCAGGCGGGCGGTGGTAGCGACGTGGGCGGACTAGGGGGGAGTAGTCCGCCCACGCACTGGCACCAACGCATGACTCCTGCAGAAAGGGGCGCTCGGGGGGGAAATTTCGCACCCGTTTCCAATGGAGAGAGGCACACTTTTCACAAGGAATCACTCCCTTGCGAGCCGGTGTCACTTAGTAAAACAACGGGAGCCGGACGGTTATTCCCATCTTGGCGGACTTTTTTTCCGAATCTATGGGGGAGTAGTAAGTAAGTCGATAGCGCGACGTACGTGTCTGGGTACGGCAAACTAAGTAGACGGAAAGATCAACGAGCAAGCTTATTTCCCCTGGAGCCTGTGTGCGATAAACTTCAACCCATGAGTATCCGCATCGGTATGGTTACCATTGACGCTGCCGACTCCCAGGCGCTGGCCCTTTGGTGGGCGGAGCAGTTGGAGTTCAAAATCGAGGCGTACATCGGGGCTGACCCGGTGGACCCGCTCTCCACCGAGGCGGCAGGCGGGTTCTTCGTCGTGTACATGCCGGACCAGGTACCGCTCGGGTTCCAGCAGGTGCCCCGCCCGACCCCCGGCAAGAACCGCTTGCACCTCGACCTCGGTTGCGACAACCGGCAGGGCGAAGTGGACCGGTTCGTCGCGGCCGGGGCGACGCTGGCCTACGAGATGGATTCTTGGTCCACCCTCGCCGATCCCGAAGGGAACCTCTTCTGTGTCAGCGATCTGACGTAGTAGTGCCGTAGTAAGCAGTCGCGGGTTATGCAGCCGCGGGGGTTTCGTCCTTGGCGAGTTCGGCCCGGACTTGGTCCATGTCGAGGGCGCGTACGGCATCAATCAGGCGGTCGAAGTCCTGGGCACCCATGGCGCCTGGGCGCGCGTACACCAAGACCCCCTCGCGGAAAGCCATGATCGTCGGGATCGACGTGATGCCCAACTGGGCCGCCAGGACCTGCTCCTCCTCGGTGTTCACCGAACCGAAGGTGATGTCCGGGTAGGTGTTGGAGGCTTTCTCGAAGACTGGCTTGAAACCGCGGCAGGGCGGGCACCAGGTGGCCCAGCAATCGATGAACACGATTCCGGGCAGGGCGGTGACAGATTCGAACGAGTCTTGCGTGATGGTGAGTACGGCCATACGGCTAGCATACCCCTAGGGGTATTTTGTGTCCACTTGCCCCCGCGAAGGACCGGCCTCACGCGAAGGAGAGGAAGATCCGCTCGAGGCGGCCGGAGTCCAGATCGGCGTTGCCGGAGGCGAGGCATTCCTTCAGCTCGACGCTGACCAGCTGGTACCCCGCGCGGTCGAGAGCCTTGCCGACGGCGGCCAGTTGGGTGAGGACCTTCTCGCAGTCGCCCCCCTCTTCCAACATGCGGATCACGCCGGACAGTTGCCCCTGGGCCCGCCGGAGGCGATTGAGCACGGGTTTCCGCGAGTCCATCGATTCCATGGGCACCAGTGTAGCGATCGTTGGTGCTGCCCGTACCGTAGACTAAGTCTCACCGGGGGGCGTGTGGTCCCACGTGCGTACAAAGGAGTGACTGTGGCGACCAAAAAGATCGTCAGCGCGGGTCCGGCGGGACCGGGCGACAAGGGAAGTACGGGGAAGACAACGTTCACCCCCACCCCCGAGGCCAAGGGGAAAGCCACCACGTACCGCCTCATCGCGGCGGGGGCGTGGATCGTCGCCATCGGGCTGGAGTTGTTCGCCATCTTCTGGCTGTTGAAGCACACCGAGCTCAAGGGGTTCATGGTCTGGCTCATCGCCGTACTCGTCGTCATTGCGGTTTGTGCGCTGGCGGGGTCGCTGCTGTGGAAGAAGGCCAACCGGTTGGACCCGGCGTCGGAGAAGAACAAACTCCGCTTCTTCGTTCAGAACCAGCTCGGGGCGATCATCACCATCCTGGCCTTCGTACCCCTCATCATCCTCATCTTCGTCAACCCGAACATGACCAAGAACCAGAAGGCCCTCGCCGGGGTGGTCGGGATCGTCCTGGCCGCCGTGGTGGGCTACTTCGGCGTCGACACCCACCCGCCGTCCGTCGAGCAAATGGACCAACAGGCGGCCGTGGCCATCGCCTATACCGGGCAGGACCAGGTGTATTGGGTCAAGGGCGGGTCGGTGTACCACCTGTGTGCGGAGTACCCCGCCGGGACAACCATTGCCCCATTGTCACGGGGTGACGCGAGCAATGATGTCATCCAGGGTACGGTGGCGCAGGCCGTCGCCCAGGGCAAGGAGCGGCTCAGCATGTACGGCTTCAGCGAGTGCGGCCTGACCGAAGGCCAGCCCCAGTACGGGACGGTGGACAATCCCGAGCCGGTGGGTACCACCGCGCCCGTACCCACCGACACCCCGTCCTGAGAGACGGTACGGGGTGGGTGGGCGTCCCGTCCGTCCGGCGGGGTGCGCACCGGCGTACTGACTGTACCCGGCCAAAACTGGCCGATCCGAGGGGCCCGGCCAGTTTTGGCCGGGTTGAAAGCCGGATTTCCCGGGTATTGGCCCTCCAACCTGACCAAAACCGGAGGAACCGCTCGATTTAGCCAGTTTTGGCCGACTTGGCGGGGAGGGTTGTTGGCGCCGCACTTCCCTTACACTGTTGTCTGTGGGGAATAATGAGGGGGGACTGATCCCGCAGTTCCGGCCAACTCCGCCGGGCGCGCCGCCGACGTGGGAAGTCGCGGTGGACACCTCGGCACTGGCGCCGGACGACCCGGGTGTGACAAGCGAGATTGATCAGCGGCTGGCGACGGGCGACCTCAAGGTAGTGCCGACGGCCCTTCCGGCGGACCCCCTCAGCTTGAGAGTTCGCCGCCTGGCCGGGGAGCGCACCTGGGGTAGCGTGGTGA
>JAIRVA010000054.1 GCA_031254155.1 Propionibacteriaceae bacterium | reverse complement strand
GGGAGAGGGGGGAGCGGGGGGAGCGGGAGGCCAGGCCGGCGACTCGGCTGGCACGGGGGGTCCGATAGCCTGACTAACGGTTGGATCACGATACGCGGGACATGCGACCGGGACTTGACTTTGGGCTAGTTCGTAAAGTTTACTAACTACTAATACGACCAACCAGCCACCCAGCCCGGAAGGACTGAAAGGATTCCCATGCTGAGCCTCGGGATTGACGTCGGCGCCACGAAGGCGCACGGGGTCGTGTTGGACGACAGCAATACCATTGTGGCTGAGGTGGGGGCGTTCAGCCGCCGCGGGCCGGTGGGGCTGGAAGCGGTCCTGTTGCACATCGCCAACTCACTGGCGGCCAAGCTCGGCGTCGGCCTGCGCGACTTTGACTCCGTCGGCATCGGCGTGCCGGGCATGGTCAATCCCGCTACCGGCGAGATCACCGCCGCGGTCAACCTCAACATCGAGCACATGTCACTGCGCTCGACCCTCGCCCCGCACTTCGCCGTACCGCTCCGGGTTGATAACGACGTCAAAGTGACCGCCATCGCGGCGGGGATGCTGCTCGACTCGCTGTCGGTGACGTACGTCAACTTCGGGACGGGCGTGGCCGCCGCGACCCTGGCCGGGCGCCTCATCCGCGGCCACGACAACGCCGCCGGCGAGCTCGGGCACCTCGTGCTCGACCCGGACGGCGAACCCTGTCGCTGTGGGCAGCGCGGCTGTCTCGAAACAATCGTTGGCGGACGCTACCTCGCCCCGCGCATGGACTTCCTCGGTCTCAACTGGACTCGGCTCGGCGAGACGACGACGCCGGCGGGCCGGGCGGCGCGCGACCAGGCCGTGCGCGTGATCGCGCGGCTCGTGACGATTGTGTCGGTCGCCTACGCCTCCGAGCACGTCGTCTTGGGCGGTGGTGTCATCCAGGCCGCACCCTGGACCATCACCGCTGTCAAGCAGTTTCTCATCGAACGCGGCGAGACGGCCACGTTCCCGCCGTACGCCAGCATCGCCGCCCGGATCAGCACCCTGTCGCTGGATCGCAAGGCCCCGGCCATCGGGGCGGCCCTCATCGGACAGGGTTGGACAGAAGGGTACAAGGCATGACAACCATGGCAACCACCACAACACCGTGCAAGGCCGTCGTTCTGGCGGCGGGGCACAACCAGGCGACGCGGGATCTGCTCCTCCAGGCACTCGCGACCTCCACCGTGATCGAGCAGTCGCTCGCGAACGTCACCGCGGTCGTCCCGAAGGCCGACGTGATCGTCGTCGTCGACGAGCATGATCACGCCGTCCGCGAGCTGCTCGGCGAGAGTTGGACGTACGTCGTCCAGACGGTCCAGGCCGGTACGGGCGACGCCGTCCGTTGTGCGCGGCACGCGCTGGCGGGCTTCGCGGGCAACGTGCTCGTGGCGTACGGCGACACGCCGATGCTCCGCGCCTCCACCCTGCGCGGGCTCAAGTGGAAGCACGAACTCAAACAAGCCCAGTTCTCGCTGCTGACGGCGATTGTGCCCGAGGCGGGGGGGTACGGCCGGATCGTGCGCGACGACGCGGGCCGGATCACGGAAATCGTCGAGGCGACCGACCTGTCGAGCGAGTCGTCGGCCATCCACGAGATCAACGTCGGCGCGTACATCGTTGACAACGCCATTCTCATCCCCAAGCTGG
Source organism: Propionibacteriaceae bacterium (assembly GCA_031254155.1). Lineage (GTDB taxonomy): Bacteria > Actinomycetota > Actinomycetes > Propionibacteriales > Propionibacteriaceae > WQYJ01. The sequence continues at coordinate 5,991 of JAIRVA010000054.1, read as the reverse complement.
ACGAGATGGCGGCCACCGGCGAGCACCGGCTGACCGAACTCGCCGAGCGGCTCATCGCGGAGGGACGCCCCGTGGCGTCGTACTCCATCCTCGACACCGACGAAGTCCAGGGCATCAACACCGCCGCCGAGTTGCAGAAGGCGGCGGACATCGTGCTCAAGCGCCTGTTCGCCCCCTCGCACGCGGTCGAAACGGGCGAGATCGTGTTCGGCACCGGTGGCTGGCGCGCCAAGATCGGCGAGGGTTTCACGATTCACAACGTCCGCCGGCTCTGCCAGGCGGTGGCGAACGAGGTGACGCGGGCCGGGCTGGAGCGGCAGGGCGTCATCATCGGCGGCGACCGGCGTTTCCTGTCGGCGGAGGCGGTGACGACCGCGGCCGAGGTGTTCGCGGGCAACAACATCAAGGCATTGGTCCTGACCGAGGACGTCCCGACCCCGCTGGTGACGTTCGCCGTACCGTACCTCAAATGCGCGTACGGTCTGATTTTCACCGCCTCGCACAACCCGCCGCAGTACAACGGGCTCAAGGTGTTCCGCGCGGACGGCTCGCTGCCGCTGACCGACGAGACGAACCGCTACCAGGGGGAGGCCAACTCCTTCACCCAGGCCGATGTCGTGTCGCTCGACTACGGCGTCGGGGTCGCGGCGGGCCTGGTTGAGGAGACCGACCTGACGAACGCGTACGTCGAGGCGGTCGAGGCGCTGCTCGACATCCCGGCCATCCGCGCGGCGCGGCCGTTGCGGGTGGTGATCGACCCGATGTATGGGACGAGCCAGCTGACGCTCGGCATGATCCTGTCCGACGCGCGGGTCCGGGCCGAGTTCATCCACGAACGGCATAACCCCTTGTTCGGCGGCCATTCGCCGGCGCCCGACCCCGAGGCGCTGTCGACGCTGATCAGCATGGTGAAGTCGAGCGGGCACTACGACCTGGGCATGGCCACGGACGGCGACTCCGACCGGATCGGGATCCTGGACGAGACCGGGCGGTACGTCTCGACCAACGAGCTGCTCGTGCTCATCTACTGGTACCTCCACGAGGTCCGCGGGCAGCGGGGCGGCGTCGTCCGCAACCTGGCGACGACCCACCTGCTCGACCGGCTGGCCGAGTATTTCGGGGAGAGGTTCCTCGAGGTGCCGGTCGGGTTCAAGCACATCACCGCGGGCATGCTCGAGATCGACGCGATCATGGGCGGCGAGTCGTCCGGCGGGCTCACCATGCGCGGCTGGATCCTGGGTAAGGACGGTATTTTCGCTTGTGCGCTGGTGTGCGAGATGCTCGCGGTCACCGGGAAGAAGTTGTCCGAGCTGCTCGACGACGTGTTCGCGATCACCGGCCGGCTGACGCAGGTGGAGTACGGCGTCCCCGCCACGCCCGCGATGAAAGTCGAGGTACCCCGCCGGATGGAGGCGGCAGCGCCGTCCGAGGTGGCCGGAGTCGCGGTCGAGCGCATCGACGCCTACGACGGGATCAAGCTCCGGCTCGTCGACGGGTCGTGGGTCTTGCTGCGCTTTTCGGGTACGGAGCCCATTCTGCGCATGGTTGCCGAGGCCGAGACGGCCGACCGGGCGGCCGAGCTGCTCGACTGGGTCAAAGGTTTCGCCGGGGCCTAACGGCCTCCACGGGACGCTGGGGTGTCGGATTTGTCCGTTTTCCGATACCTCAGCCTCCCGCCGGCGGCGGTGCGGGCGATGAGAGATGAGATGAGAGGACAGGATGAAGTACGGATTTTTTGACCAGCTCAACCACGAGTACGTGATCGACCGGGTGGATACCCCCTTGTCGTGGATCAACTATCTCGGCGTGGAGAACTGGTGCACGGTCATCAACCAGGTCGCGGGCGGGTACAGTTTCTACCGCTCCAGCCAGCAGGGCCGGGTGACGCGGTTCCGCCCCAATGGGGTACCCGCCGACCGGCCCGGCCACTACCTCTACCTCCGCGACGACGCCGACGGTGATTACTGGTCTGCCTCCTGGCAGCCGGTCGGGAAACCCCTGGAGGAGGCCCGTTACCGGACCCGCCACGGACTGTCGTACTCGGTCTACGAGTCGGAGTACAAGGGCATCACCGCTAGTCAGCGTATCTTCATCCCCCTGGGTGACGACGCCGAACTCTGGGATGTCACGGTCACCAACACCTCGGACGTCCCCCGGACGATCTCGCTGTTCTCGTACGTCGAGTTCTCGTACCACTCCCTGCGGATCGACAACGAGAACTTCCAGATGTCGCTGTACGCGGCGGGCTCGGACTACGCCGACGGGATCATCGAGTACGACTTCTACTACGAGCCCTGGACGTACCACTACTTCACCGCCGTGCAGGCGCCCGACGGCTTCGACACCCTGCGCGACTCGTTCATCGGGCCGTACCGCACCGAGACCAACCCGCTGGCCGTCGAGCGGGGCGAATGTAGCGGTTCACAAGCCACGACACAGAACCACTGCGGTTCGCTGCACCACCGGCTCACCCTCGCGCCGGGGGAGACGCGCCGCCTCACTTACCTGCTCGGGTACGGTCGCCGCGAGGTGGGTGCCACAGTCCGGGCGAAGTACGCCGACCCCGCCGCGGTGGACGCCGCGATCAACGCGCTGGCCGCGTACTGGCGGAACAAGCAGAGCGTTTTCGCCTGCGCGACCCCGTCGGAGGCGATGAACGCCCTCACCAACACCTGGACGCTTTACCAGGCGGAGACCTGCGTAGTCTGGAGCCGGTTCGCCTCGTTCATCGAGGTGGGCGGCCGGGTCGGGCTGGGGTACCGCGACACGGCGCAAGACATCATGAGCGTCGTCCACACGAACCCGGCGAAGGTCCGGCAGCGCATCTTCGAGCTGGTGCGCGGCCAGATGTCGCCGGGGTACGGGTTGCACCTCTTCGAACCCCTCAATTTCAAGGAGAATCAGCGCGAGGACATCCCCGTCGGCGTCAAGCTGCCGACCGTTGTCCCCGGTGGTGGTGCGAGCATGCTCCACGGCTTGCAGGACGCCTGCAGTGACGACCACCTCTGGCTCATCCCGTCGGTTGTCTCGTACATCGCCGAGACCGGCGACTATGCGCTGCTCGACGAGGTCATCCCGTACGCCGACTCCGACGTCAGCGAGCATGATCGGACCCGGATCTTGACACCCGAGTACGCGGACCGCTTCGACCCCGCTCCCGCGAGCATGCTCGACCATCTCATGCGAGCCCTGGAGTTCTCCGCCGAGCAGGTCGGCGACAACGGGATCGCCAAGGGGTTGCGCGCCGACTGGAACGACTGTTTAAACCTCGGCGGCGGCCAGACGGCGCTGGTGACCTTCCTGCACGCCTGGGCCGCCCGGACTCTGAAGGAGCTGCTCGCCGGGATCGGGGGGCACGAGGGACTCATCGCGCGCCTCACGGAGATGATCGCCACCGTCACCCGGGCCGCGAACGCCGAGCTGTGGGACGGCCGGTGGTACATCCGCGGCTACACCCGCGACGGGGTGAAGATCGGCTCGGAGGAGTCCGACGAGGGCAAGATCTTCTTGGAGCACATGCCGTGGGCGATCATCGCCGGGGTGGCCAGCGAGGACCGGGCGGTGTCCTCGATGGACGCGGTCCACGAGTTCCTGGCGAGCCCGTTCGGGACGCACCTCAACTGGCCGTCGTACACCCACGTCGACGACACAATTGGCTATGTGACAAGGGTTTATCCCGGCGTGAAGGAGAACGGGGCGATCTTCTCGCACCCGAACGCCTGGCCGGTCATCGCCGAGACGATCCTCGGGCGGGGGGACAAGGCGATGGAGTTGTACAACGCCATGGCCCCGTTTCTCCAAAATGACATCGCCGACCGGCGGGCCGCGGAGCCGTACGTCTACGCCCAGTTCATCTACGGGCGCGACCACGAGTTCTATGGCCGCGCGCAGAACCCGTGGCTGACGGGGACGGCGGGGTGGATGTACACGGCGGTGACAAGGTACATCCTCGGCGTGCGCGCCGAGCCGGCTGGCCTCACCATCGACCCGTGCATTCCGGCGGAGTGGGACGGTTTCCGCGTCACGCGCCAGTGGCGCGGGGCGACGTACCAGATCGAGGTGGTGAACCCGGATCACGTCAGTACGGGGGTGGCCCAGGCCGAAGTCGACGGGCGGCCGTACGCGGTCACGACCGTCGGCAGCCGGAACGGGGTGGTGCTGCACCCTGGTGACGCGGGTCGGACGTACGCGGTGACAATCACCCTGGGCTAGGCCCGCGAACCGGGCGTCGACAGCGGGTCAGAAGCTCAGCCCCGGCGGCGGGGCCGTACGACGCCAAGTCTTGTCATGGCGACGCCGGCACCCGCGAGGAGGATCGTGAGCGAGCCGAGGGTTCTCCACCGTACGCCGGTTGCCATTCCACCCGTCGCCGCGGCGAAACCCGTCGATACCGGATCAGTCGAGGTACTTGCGTCAGCTTCAGTGGGTGATTCAGTGGGTGGGGGTGGTTCGGTGAAGTCGATTGTGGCGCTGTCGAGGATGACCGTGTCCGCGGTGGCTGTGATTTCGAAGGATCCAGCGGTGTCAGAGGTGACGGGGACTTGGCAGGTTCCTGACTCGGTAGTCACGCAGGTAGTGGCGAAGGTTCCGGAGAAGAGGGCGGCTGATGGCCACGCGCCTGTGCATTGCCCAGATGGGGTGCAGGACCCGGGGATCTGTTCTGCCGCATGGAATGTGACGGTGATTCCGGCGATGTCCGGGCCGGTCAGGGTGGCGACTGCCATGGCTCGGCTGCCCACGACCGCTGCGGGCGGCGACATCGTCACCACGCCCGAAAGCGCGGGTGAATCGGCAACAACTAGTAGAGTGCCATTCAGCGTAGTAACCGCTCCACTCGCCATCAGTGCGCAGAGTAGGAATGTTCCTGAGCGTCCTAGACGGAATTCCGGGCGCCGAAAAAGACTCATATCATGCCCTCCTCATGACTGATACAGCATGTTTCCGATGGAGTACGCCCCGGTGCCGGTACTGTACGCCCGAATCTCCAAGAAGTACGTTTTCCCGGCCGTCAACGAGGCGGCCACGCGGAACTGCAGGTTACCGGCTGTGCGCGCGCCATAGAGCGGAAGCTACGGAGAGCGACCCAACAAGTGAGTGATACCTATTACCATTAAAGTATCACCGGTACCTTTGTGCCGCAACTGTGCGGCGTACATCTGGGCCTCTGGGGGCGGGCGGATGTTCACCCCGCCGGCCGCCCCACTGGCCGCTACCACCGTACTGTCTCATTATGTGGCACAAATAGTTAGTTCAACTTCATCGCCCTAGACTCCCTTGCAACCGCTTCCCGAGGAGGAGAAGCCTAGACGCGGGGTCAAGGAGGTCCAGCGATGACGGCAACAGCCGAAGTTGAATATCTGAAAACATCAGATGATCACCCACCGGTCGGTGTGGTGACAAAACGTCCGATGTCGACGGCGGCGAAGATCGTCTTCGCGGTCATCGCCATCTTGACCGCGACGGCGTGGGCGTTAATCGCGTTCCTGCGCGGCGACTCGGTGAACGGGGTGTACTTCGTCATCGCCGCGGTTGGTACGTACACGATCGCGTTCCGCTTCTACAGCAAGCTGATCGAGTACAAGATCGTCCAGCCGCAGAATGACCGGGCGACGCCGGCGGAACTCTACGAAAACGGCCGCGACTTCCACAAGACCGACCGCCGCGTCTTGTTCGGCCACCACTTCGCCGCCATCGCCGGCGCCGGCCCGCTAGTCGGCCCGGTGCTCGCGACCCAGATGGGGTACCTGCCGGGCGTCATCTGGATCATCATCGGCGTCGTCGTCGCCGGGGCCGTCCAGGATTACACGGTTCTGTGGCTCTCGAACCGTCGTAAGGGCCGTTCACTAGGTCAGATGATTCGTGACGAGATGGGTACGGTCGGCGGCATCGCCGGTATCCTCGGCGTGCTCACGATCATGATCATCCTCATCGCCGTCCTCGGTCTCGTCGTGGTCAATGCGCTCGCCGAGTCGCCGTGGGGCGTTTTCTCCA
>JAIRVA010000016.1 GCA_031254155.1 Propionibacteriaceae bacterium | reverse complement strand
ACCGGTGGTGGCCGCCGCCGCCGACACCACTGTGGCACCGTCGGCGGCGAAGACCACCGAGACGTCCGGTACCGGGTTGCACAACTTGTCGGTGATCAGAGCCTTCGCGGTCGACGGCTCACCCACGGCCACGGTCGCGGGCGCGACCGTGAGGTTCGGCCCCGGCCGGCCGTCGGCGCAGATCACCGGGCCCGCCACCGGCTCCCCGGCCCGGAACGGTACGGGCTGGGCCGTCCCCACGGGCTCACCCTCGTAGGCGGCGGCCACGACCGGGGTCGCGGCGGCCACCGTCGAGGTAAGCCGGACGGTGTACGTACCGTCACCGGCGTCCGTCAGACCGGTCACCGCGACCGGGCTCGTCGCCGCGAAGACCATATCGGCGAGACTCAGACCCGGCAACGGATTACCCCCGGCGTCCCTCGCCACGAGCGTACCGGTGTAGGCGGACTCCCCGTCGGCGGTCACCCAGGTGCCGGGGTCGCCGAGGTCGGCCACCGGGGTGACCGCGAACGTCGACGCGGTGGCCGAGAAACCGCCCGCGGTGAACGTGACGGTGGCGGGCGACTGGGCGATGTTCCGCGAGACGCCGTCGACCGCCACCTGGGCCGAGACCTCATCGACAAACCGCTGCGCCTTCCACGAGGTGACCCGGACCGAGCAACTCCCGCTCGTGTCGGTGACGCAGGTCTGGCCGCCGCCGTCCGCCGTCAGCGTCGTCAGCGGGGCGGAGGCGTTGGCGAACGTCACCGGTACCTTGTCCAGCGGGTGCCCGCCCTGGTCCTTGATCGTCGCCGTCGCCGTGACATAGGTACCCACCGGGGTCGAGTCCTTGTCCAGGGTCAGCGTCGACTGGGCGGGATCCGGCGTCCCGACGTAGACCGCCTCGATGACCACATCCGACGCGAGCGCCGGGGTGTAGGTGAAAGTGCTTGTCGAACCGGTGGTCGTGAGTGTCGGCGTGGCGACCACGTCACCAGTCCCGGTGTCGCGGATCGTGACGGCCGCCACATTCCAGCCGCTGGGCGCGGTCGCGCTGAGGGTGACCGGTGCGTCCGCCGCGGCCCCGGCCGCCGGACCCACGACGAGCGCCGTCCCAGCGGTGAGGGTCGCGCCGGCCACGGTGAACGTCCCCGTCCCGCCCGTCGTCCGGGCGGCGGGCCGGTAGACCGCGTCGGCCACCGTGAAAGCGTAATCCTCGATCTCGCCCGGCGTCGTCCAGTTGGGCGACCCCGTTGCCCCGGCCTGGTAACTACCGTCACCATTCGTCGGGCCCGCCGGGGTGACGGTCGACACGTCGGCCCGCCACTGGACCGTCGCCCCGGTGGCACCAAGGCTGCCCGGGCTCGCGTACTGGTACGCCCCGCTGGCCGTCCCGTTCGTGACCACCGGCGTCCAGGCGGGCGTCGTCCCCCACGTGGAGTTTCCGGCCCCGGTCGTCCAGCCGGTGACCGTCACCAGCGGCGAGTTCGCCTGCGGGCCCGAGACGTCGGCGCTCAGTTGGTAGGTCCGCGTCCCGGCCAGCAGCGTCCCCGCGAGCGGGAGCCGGCCGGTGTACGAGTCGATGGTGACCCCGTCGTCGGTTGCGTCGTGGGCGGCGTTGTCGGTGGCCGGGCCGGCGTACGCCCCGAGCGTCGACCCGAGCCACACCGCGGGGGCCACACCGTTCACGTGGACCGGGGCGGCGGGCAGTGTCGCCGGTCCGGCGGCCGCGTCGCCGAAGGACCCCGTGACGGTGATACCGAAGTCAGCGTCCGCGACCTCCTGGTCGGAGGTGATCGTGACCGTCGAGTAGATGGCCATGGTGGCCGGCTGGGTGGTGGTGTCCGTCCCGGCGGCGGCCGCGGCGGCCGGCAACGCCGGGTCGGGCGCCGGCTGGGCGAGCGCGCCGACACACACGCCGCCGGAAGCGCTTGTCACGTCGCCGTTCGCGCAGTGGGCGATGACCGGGTTCAGATCGCCGCCACCGTTGGCGTACGTCTGGACCGCGTTGACCCCGCCCACCGCGGGCTGGACCAGGCGGACAAGGTAGTCCCCCGCGCCGCCGACCAGGAAGGAGTAGTTGCCGGAGCCGTCGGTGGTCCGCTGGCCCTGGTAGACAAACGTACCCGACGAGTCCAACATGTAGAGCGCGACGGTCAGCCCGGACTGCCCGGCCCGCTCCCCCGCCTCGATCGCGCCGTTGGCGTTCGTGTCGAGGAAGACGCGGCCCTGGATGACGTCGGCGGTCTGCCCGGAGGCCAGGTCCTGGACGTACGATTGCACCGGCCCCATGGCCGGGGGTGCGGCCGACCCCGGTGGGATGACGTAGACGTACCCCGACATCGGGTTGACCCGCAGCAGGTTGGTGCCCATGGTCACGTACAGGCTGCCCTGGTAGAACGCGGACCCGTAGTTGCCCGTACCGCCATTGGCGAAGTCAGCCGCCGCCGCGGCCTGGCCGGGGGCCGCGACCAGCGGGGTCACCAGGTTGTACGTCCAGTCGCCGGTCGTCGACGGCACCACGCGCACGATCCACTCCCGGTTCGCCGCCGGGAGGCCAAAGGCGGGGGCAGCCTGGTTCGACCTGACCTGGAGGTACGCGTTGCCGTTCGCATCCAGCGCGAAGTCCGAGGCGACGTACCCCAGCCCATCGCAGGACAAGCCGGTGTTCGTCCCGAAGATCGCGTCGGACGGCGTCGCCGGGGCGATCTTGCCCGAGAAGTTGTACATGCCGGTCACCGGGTCGAGGATCAGCATGGAGTACCCACCCGCCAGGGTGTCACACTCACCGTCACCGAAAACGATCTCGCCGGTACCCTGGATGACCTCGCCGCCGGACCAGTACGAGTAACCCTGGTCCCAGCCGAGCGTGTTCGACCGCGGAACGAGGAGGACCTCGACCTTGGTCGTGTCCTGGGCGACGCGGAAGACCGGGGCGTACCCGCTGGGATTACTCGTCAGGCCGAGTTGGGTGGCTTCCGCCGTCGAAATGTCGTTGGTTGAGGCCCAGCTCCAGAAGTACGCGTACTTCGCCCCGCGCTTGCCGTAGGGGTCGGCGTCGATCGCCATCGTCGACAGCGAGCTACTCGACAGATCGTTCGTACGAACCCCGTTGGCGATGAGCACCTGGTTGTCGGGCCGGGCGGTCTCGCCGTCCCGGGCGAAGGTGAAGACCGTGCCGCCGCTTGTGTACGTACTGCCGTACAGCGACCGGTTGTCCACCGGGGTCATGGGCTGGGAGAGCGCGATGCCGAGTGGTGTCGCGTCGCGCCAGCCACCGGTGTCGACGATGACACCGGTGGCCGAGTACGCGGCTTCCGCCGGCGGGGCGGCGACCGGACTAGCAACGATCATCCCCACCACCAACGCGCACGCTGTGACGCCGGCCCAGGCGGCCCGGACTCCACGCCGGGTGCTCAAACCCTCATTCGCCATGATTTCGCCCCTTACGTCCCCGCGGGCACGCACGTTAGAGGCGCACCCTTGTAGAACCGTGTCTACACTTCCCTCGACGCCTTTCACGCTACTCGCGGTTTTTCGCTATCGTCAAGCAAAATTAGTTAATGTATTAGTAAATGAGCCGAACCACGGCCAGACAGAGACCGGAGTAATCGCCCGCCGCCATCGTCATTGAGCGCTGCCAACCAGCTTCTCAAACCTTGTCACCTGGTCGGCGATTTCTCGAATTAATCTTCTCGTTTGTATGTGTGACAATAGTTATTCAACAGAAGCCATCGGTGGCTGCGCCGGGACAGAGTTCGGCCCGGTCGTGGTGCAAACGACCGGGCCGAAGCGGAGGGAGAAAGCTACGCGAGGGGCGCCTCCGCCAATGTGATGGTCTCGGTGTGCGTCGCACCACCCATATCGGTCCACGCCACCGCCACCTGGTCGCCGGGCTGGTGACTGGCCAGAATGGCGGTCAGGTCGGCCCGGGCAGCAATGGGCGTGTTGTCAACCGCCGTGATCACCGAGCCCACCGTGAGGCCCGCCGCCACGGCCGGACTGCCCGAGATCAGACCGGCCACGGTCACGTCCGTACCCGTCGTCATCTGGACCCCCAGAAAGCCCGTCCGGCCGAGCGTGATGCTCTGTGTACTCACACCCTTCAGAACGGAGTCGGCAATCGTCATCACGGAGGTGATCGGAATGGCGTAGCCGACCTGGTCGCTGGTGTTGGTCGAACCGGCGACGTTCATGCCAATGACCTCGCCCTCCGCGTCCAGCATCGCACCGCCGGAATCACCGGGCACCATCGCGGCGTTCACCTGGATGAGATCCGTCAGGTCGGCCGTCGTACCGTTGTCCTCGTTCACCGTGATGTTCTGGCCGAGCGCGGTGACGGTCCCAGGCGCGGCGATCAACTCACCGCCGCCCTGGGCGTTGCCGACAGAGGTGACCGTGGCGCCGACGCTCACCGCGGCGAGGTCGGTGGTGACGGTCGTGAGACCCGAGGCCCCGTCGAGTTGGAGGATGGCGACATCGGTCGTCGCGTCGTACCCCAGCACCTCAGCGGAATAGGTTTTGTCGGTGGCGGGTACGGTCACCGTGACCTCGGTGGACCCGGCGACGACGTGGTGGTTCGTCACGACGATGCCATCGGAGTCGATGACCATGCCGGTACCAGCCGCGGACGCCGTACCGAAGTCGATCTGGGTCGAGACCAGGACCAGCCCGGCCGACTGCTCATCCGTGGCAGCGGCAGCGGACTGGCTAGACCCCGTCCCGCTGCCCGCACCCGTCCCCGACGGTGGCGTCCGCGGATCCCACTGCCCAGAACCCGATGGCCATTGCCGCCCGGAGCCGGACTGCCCGGACCCAGTATTGGGCGACGGCCAAGCGGGCGACGTGGCGACGCCGCCCTGGTCGGTGCCGCTCTGGCTTGACCCCTGACCCGGGGAGGCCGCCGGGGCCACGACCCAGACGCCAAGCGCGGCGATGGCCGCGATGATCCGAAATAGCACTGTCACAGTGGGCTCCTCTGCTAGAAAACTCTCTGCGACCCATCTTGGGCGACGCGGTCTCAGAAACCACTAAGACGCCCCGTGGACCTGGGTAGCCTCACCGCCGTACGCCTTGAGGTACTCCCCCACGCTGCGGGACATCTCGACCGCGAAATCCGACTCGTACTTGCGCCCACAAAATGCCCGGACATAACGGTCAAACTCGCCGTCGCGCTCAACGAACATGTCTCTGAGTTCATCATCCGACAAGCGGTGATAGCGGTCCTTCTGGACCACGTACCGCCGCGCGAACCGCGTGGGCTTGTGACGCGCCAGCTGCTGGGCCGTCGGGTAGCCGAGGATCAGGACGGTGGCCGGGAAGACCCACTCATCCAGATCCAGGAGTTCGCGGACGGACTCGCAGTTCTCCAGGATGTCGCCGATGTAGCAGGCGCCGAGCCCCAGCGCGTGGGCGGCGACAACGACGTTCTGGGCCGCGACCATCGCATCCTGCGTGGCCAGCACGAGGTCGCCCGGCCCCGGGTCGCGGGGGTCGGCGCCGGCGAGGCGGTACGCGTCGTACCACCGGCGGCAGTCCGCCAGAAAGACCAGGACCACCGGCGCCGCCGCGATAAACGTCTGGTGGTCGCACAGCACCGCGAGAGCCGCCTTCGTCGGAGCGTCCTCAATGTCGAGAATGGTGTAGAGCATCTGGTTTCCCGCCGTCGGCGCCGCGAACGCGCAGTCGAGCAGGGTCGCCAAGACCCCGTCCGGGACCGGTGTCGCTTCGAACTTCCGGACCGACTTCCGCTCCAGCAACTCATCGATGGTTCCCATCATTTCCCCTTTCATCTGGCAGTACGACAGCATAGTACGGCGGAGCCCGTACACACACGTGCACTGACTAGTCACCGTCTGACGGCGAGCATGGCGGCACACTGAAAGCCCGCCCTACCGGGGTCGATACACGTCCGCCCGGTGGCCAACTCTCATGATCTGGACCGTCTCTCCGACGACTCGGTAGATTACCCGGTATTCTCCTCGGCGGGCCGACCACAATCCCTCCAACTCACCGCGCAGCGGTTTGCCGACGCGCCAAGGTTGGTCCGCGAGCGCTCCGTTGACAAACTGCCAAACAGCGGCTCCCACCGAAGGCGGAAGGCAGTTCTCCATCTGGCGCCGGGCAGATGGCGCCCAAATGATCGTGTGGGTCATGCCGCCCTGGGCTCAAAACTTGACCAGGCTTCACCCAACCCAGCGTCGAGTTCTCGCTCCGCCTCGCGGATCTCTCGCATTGCCTCCGCGTCACTCAACACCGCGAGGGTCTCCTCGAGCGCCTCCAGGTCATTGATCGCAATGAGCACACTTGCTGGCACGCCGTTGCGCGTGATTGTCACCCGTTCGTGGGTAGTGTGCACATCGTCCACGTACGCTGAAAGGCGGGCCTTGGCGGTCGCCAGTGGGACTGTTATCATGACCATAATTCTAGTCCGAAAACTCCGCTGGTACCAGCCCTCTGACACACTCATCAAACGTCAAGCTGAACCATCTGTGTCCCGGCGGGGTACGTGCTTGTCACCCCGCCGACCCGGATCGCCCAGGCCCGGTCGGAGTCCGTGTCGACGGTGATAACGTCGCCCGCCCGGCGGACGCGGAAGGTCACATCACTCGCCCCGACACCCGCATCGGCCGCCGGGATGACCGTCGTCGAGTCGTGGCCGTCGACGAGCTCGTAGAGATCCAGCGTCACCCCGTCCGCCCAGTCGGACTCCGGGCGGTCCACCGCGGCACCCAGGGGCAGTACGGTGTCCTCCCGCACGTACAGCGGCAATGATGCGAGGTCGTGGGTCTCGCGGACCCAGCGACCGCCCTCGGCCACCGTACCGTCGAGCAGCGAGGTCCAGCGGCCCGCCGGCAGGTAGAACTCGACCGTCCCTTCTTTCGTGAACACGGGGGCGACCAGCAGCGACGGGCCGAGCAGGTACTGGGTGTCGACCTCGCGGGCCGTCCGGTCGTCCGGGAATTCCAGGACCAGGGGCCGCAGGAGCGGCACCCCCGTCGCCACCGCTTCGCGGGCACCCGCTGCGAGGTACGGCATGAGCCGCATCTTGAGCTCGGAGAACCGGCGGGTCGCCGCGACGGCCGCCTCCCCGTACAGCCACGGCAGGCGCATCGAACCCGACCCGTGGAAGCGGGAATGCGAACTGAGCAGGCCGAAGGCCAGCCAGCGGGTGAAGACGTCCGGGTCCGGCGTACCCTCAAAACCACCGATGTCGTGGCTCCAGTACGCGAAGCCACTGAGGGCGAGGCTCAGCCCGCCGCGCAGGGTCTCGGCCATGGAGACGAACGTCGACCACGAGTCACCGCCCCAGTGCACCGGGTACCGCTGCCCGCCGGCCGTCGCCGCGCGCGCGAACACGACGGCCTCGCCCTCGCCCCGCTTGCGCGTCAGCAGGTCGAAGACGGCGCCGTTGTAGAGCCCCGCGTACCAGTTGTGCATCTTCGCCGGCTCCGAACCGTCGAACCAGGCCACGTCGTGGGCCGGGATGCGCTCGCCGAAATCGGTCTTGAGCGTGTCCACACCAGCGTCGAGCAGCGCCTCCAGCTGGGATAGCCACCAGGCGCGGGCTGCGGGGTTCGTCAGGTCGATGATCCCCATTCCCGCTTGCCAGAGGTCGGTTTGCCAGACGTCCCCGCTGGTCGTCTTGAGGAGGTACCCCCGCGCGGCCCCCTCGGCGAACAGCGGGGAGCGCTCCGCGATGTACGGGTTGATCCACACGCACACCTTCAGCCCCCGCGCGTGGAGACGGGCGAGCATGCTCGCCGGGTCGGGGAAGACGCGCGGGTCCCAGGTGAAGTCACACCACTGGTACTCGCGCATCCAGAAGCAGTCGAAATGGAAGACGGAGACGGGGAGCCCGTGCTCGGCCATGCCGTCGAGGGCGGCCATGACGGTCGCCTCGTCGTACGAGGTCGTGAAGGAGGTCGACAACCACGTTCCGTACGACCACGCGGGCAGGCGGGGCGCACGGCCGGTGAGCGCGGTGTAACGCGCGAGCACGGCCTTCGGCGTCGGCCCGGCGATCACGTAGTACTCGAGCACCTGGCCCTCGACGGAGAACTGGACGGCCTCGACCGCTTCGGTCCCGACCTCGAACGAGACCCGCTCCGGGTGGGCGACGAACACGCCGTACCCCGCACTGGAGAGGTAGAAGGGGACGGACTTGTAGGCCTGGTCGGACGAGGTACCGCCGTCCTCGTTCCAACTGTCGACGCTCTGCCCGTTCTTGACGAACGGCCCGAACCGCTCGCCGAGACCGTAGATGCGCTCGCCGACGCCCAGGCTCAGCTGCTCACGGACGAAGGCACCGGAGGCGGCGGGACCACCGGTGACGGTCGCTCCGGCCGGTACCCCGCCCGGGACGACCTGGAGGAAGGCGCACCCTTTGGCGGGGGAGGTGACGACGGGGGTGCCGTCCTGGACGAAGGACACCCGCCACTCCCCCGTTAGCGCGACCTCGACAGTGAGCGATCCGGCCGTCAGGCGGGCCACCTCGTCGGTGACCTCAGCCACCGGCTGACTGTCTGCGCTTGTCAGAGGGGGGAGCCAGCGGGTCGGTGGCCCCTGTGGCTCATGTTCCGGTGGCGCACTGATCTCGTACGCCGGCCTGCGGGGCTGCCCGCCGCCGAGGTGCGCCGCCCGGACCCGGATGACACCATCGGCCACGGCGGTGTAGGTGAACGTCAGCAGGGCCCGGTTGAGCGTGTCGCCCCGGCCGCGGACGGGGACGGTCGTGGCGTAGACCGTCAGGGCGTCCTCGCTCGTCACCACCGAGTCGACCGCGACCGGGTGGAGCGCGGTCACGCCCGGGCGGAGCATCCACATGCCATCGGCGAACTTCATCATTGCCCTTTCTCTGGGAACCTTGCCGTCATTTGACGGCGCCCACGGTGATCCCCCGCGTCAACGTCCGCTGGAAGATCAAGAAGAAGACGAGGGTCGGGATCAGCGACATCAGCGTACCGGCATTGAGCGTCGGCACGTCCATCAGCCGGTCGCCCTGCATGGCCGCGAGCGCGATCGGGACCGTCTGGGCGGTGGACGAGGTCAGCATCACCAGTGGGATGAAGAACTCGTTCCACGTCCAGATGAAGAAGAAGATCATGAGCACCGAGCAGGTCGGCCGCACAATCGGGAACACCACCCGCCAGAGGATCTGCCACCGCGAGGCGCCGTCGATCTCGGCCGCTTCGAGCAGCGCCGGCGGGAAGGTACCGAGCACGGACGCGAGCAGGTACGTCCCGAAGGCCGCCTGGATGACGGTGAAAATGATGACAATCGACCACCCCGAGTCGTTCAGGTGGACCTTCTGCGCCATCGTGAACAGCGGGTAGACCAAGACCTCTTGGGGCAGCATGTTGGCGAGCAGGAACAGCCCGACCAGCCACACGCGGCCCCGGACCCGGCCGATACCGATGGCGTACGCGCTGAGCAGCGACAACGTCACCGCGAACAGCGCCACAAGAGTCGAAATCCAGACCGAGTTCCAGAGCTTCCACCCGAAGTTGGTCCGCGTCCAGAAGGTGACCACACCCTCCCAGTAGAAGCTCCCGGGCAGGCTGAGCGGCCCGGACTGCGAGTAATCGGCGGGCGATTTGAACGCGTTGAGGAGCATGATCAGGAACGGTGAGATCATGAACAGCGCCCCCAGGCTGACGAGGGCGAGCACGAGCCAACGGACGGGCCCACGGCGTTTGGCGGGTCGGTGGGCGGGGTTCGGGGTGGCGAGCATGCTCATCCTTCGACCGCCTCCTCGCGGCGGGCGCTGCGGTTCTGCAACACCTGGATCACCGCCGTGACCAGGACGATCACCAGGGTGAGCACCGTCGCGATGGCCGCGCCGTACCCCACCTTCGACTTGTCGAAGAAGTTGAGGAAGGAGTAGTACGAGGGGACGAGGGTCGACGACTCGGGCCCGCCGCGGGTCAGCACGTAGATGGGGCCGAACACCTTGAGGGCGGCGACCGTGCAGGTCAGCGTGATCACGAAGGTTTCGGGGCGGATCTGCGGGATGGTGATAGCCCGGAACCGGGACCACCACCCCGCGCCGTCGAGTTCGGCCGCTTCGTACAGTTCCGGGTCGACCCGCGAGAGGGCCGACATGAAGATGACCGTCGGGTAGCCGATCTGCATCCAGACCAGCACGAACATCACCGCCGGCAGCGCGGTGGTGGTGACGCCGAGCCAGTTCGGCGGATCGGCCACCCCGAACGCCTTCAGGATCGCGTTGAGCGCGCCGGTCTGGGCGTTGAAGATCCAGTTCCACAGGATGCCGGCCACGGTGATCGGCAGGATCTGCGGCAGGTAGTACGTCGCCCGCAGCAGGCTCGCCAGCCGCGAGGACCAGTGCTTGCCGACGAAGTCGAATAGCACCGAGGCCAGGACGAGCCCGATCAGGGTCGGGAGGATGACCATCGCCACGATCATCGCGGCCGAGTTGCCAAAGCTCCGCCAAAAGGCCGTGTCAGAGGCCAGATCGAGGTAGTTCTTGAGCCCGATCCACCGCATCGGCGCGCGGCCGCCCTTCCACGAGTGGAGCGAATACCACACGTTGAGCAGGAAGGGTACGGCGATGATGACCGTGAACGCGCCGAGTCCGGGGAGGAGGTACCACCAGTAGGCGCCCGGCCGACGGCCGACCCGTCGGCGGGGGTGTGTCCTCGTCGTCATCACCGGACCTCCTTCCCGGACTCCGCGTGGAACTAGCCGCCGACGATGTCGGCCTTGCCCGACTTGTAGTAGTCGCCGAGCGTCGACATGACCTCTTGGGAGGACTTCGTCCCGTTCACGACCGACTGGAACCCGCTCACGAGCTGGTCGTAGAACCCCGCCACCGGCCAGTCGGGGTAGAAGGCCAGTTGGTCGTTGTTAACTGCGGTCTGGAAGTTCTGGGTGAACACCCGCACGGATTCGTCGGTGATGCCCGCCGGGTCGCCGGAGACGGGCAGGCCGCCGTTCTCGCCCAGGATGTTCTGGACCTCGGGGCGCAGGGTGATATCGATGAAGTCGTACGCCAGGTCCTTGTTCTTCGCCGAGTCGGGGACGACCCACAGGTTACCAGACGAACCGGTGTTCAACTCGTTGCCGGGGAACAGGAACTGGCCCCAGTTGAACTTGATCTCGCTCTTCAGGCGGCCGAACCACCATGAGCCCGACATCATGATGGGGTACTTACCCGCGATGAAGCTCGTCCCCATGTCCTCGGCGGTGAGCCCGGCGGCATCCTTGGAGATGTAGCCCTTGTCCACCCAGTCGCGCAGGGTGTCGGTCGCGCCGATCATCGCGTCCGACTGCCAGTCGACGTCACCGTTGAAGAGTTGGTACGCGTTGACGAAATCGCGGTTCGACTGGCTCAAAACGAGTTGGTACCAGATCTGCTGCATCGGGTACTCCGCCCCGCCCGCTGCCAGCGGGGTGATGCCGGCGGCGACGAAGGTCTGCATGGCGGCCACGAACTGGTCGTACGTGGTCGGTACCTTGAGGCCCTGGGCGTCGAACATGTCCTTGTTGTAGTAGACGGTGACGTACTCGCCGTAGTTGGTGACGCCGTACCAGTCGCCCGAGCCCATGAGGCCCTGGTCGTTGTACATCGCCGTGGTGGCCAGCGCGCCCGTGACGATCTTGTCCCAGCCACGCGCCTTCGCGACGTCAGTCAGCGGGGTAAGCAGGCCCTGGGAAGCCAGTTGGCCGGCGGTGGCATTGCCCTTGTTGTACTCCATGACATCCGGGACGGTGTCGCCCGTCAGGATGATCTTGGCGTTCTTCTGGATCTGCTCAAAGGTCTGCGGCTCGACGTTGACCGTGATCCCGGGGTGCTCGGTCTTGAAGATGTCGACCGCCTTGGCCCAGGCGAGGCCCATGGCGGAGTTGGCCGACTCGTAGTGCCAGACGGTGAACGTCTGGCCGGTGTAGTCGGCGGGGGCCGAGCCGGTCGCCGTACCCCCGGTCGTGGCGGTGGTGGCGGCCGGACTCCCGCCGGAACAGGCGGTGAGCGCGACGGCGGTCGCCAGCGCGAGGAGCGTCAGCCCGAGACGGCGGACGTGGTGGTGTTTCATGATCGTACCTTTCTGGCCGGGTGGCCTGGTTGTGCGGGGGCGAGCGTTCCGCCCTCGGTGTACGTACAGGGAATGAGGCGGGGCCGGTCGCGGCGCGGCTCGGCGTCGATGACATCAATGAGCTCGTAGATGGCGGTCCGCCCGAGGTCTGGGCCCGGCGCGCGCATGGCCGTGAGGGGCGGTACGCTGAGGGCCGTGATCAGGGGCGACGTGGCGATACCGATGACTGACACGTCGTCAGGAATGGCCCGGTCTTCGACTGTCAACCAGTTGACAAGCCCAATCGCCGCCAACTCGTGGAGCGTGATGACCGCCGTGATGTCCGGGTCGTGGCCCCAGATCTGGGCGGCCGCGCCCCGTCCGGCCAGGGCCGTGTCATCGCAGGGGGTGTGGTAGCCCACGAGACGGCGGCGCGCGGTCTGGTCGAGGAACGCGTCCCGGGTCCGGACGGCCGGGCCATACCGGGCGTCGAGCATCCGGTTGGAGTGGTTGAGCAGGGCGACCCGGGTGTGGCCGAGCGCGGTCAACCGGTCGAGGGTCTCGGCCATCGTCGCCTCGAAGTCAATGTCCACCCAACTGCGCCCGGCCAGCTCCGCCGTCCGGCCGATCATGGTGAAGGGGACGTGCGCCCGTTCCAGCGCGGTGATGCGCTGGTCGTCCAATGTGACCTCCATGACGAGTACCCCGTCGGCGAGCTTCTGGCGGACCAGTTGGTCGACCTTAGCCTGGTCATCCCAGGCGAAAGGCCAGATGACAAGGGTGTAGCCGTGCTCCTCGGCCGCCGCGACCGCGCCGGCGACGAACTGTCCGATGGTGGCACTGAAGCTGGTGGATGTCGGCGGGAGGACCAGGGCGAGCACGTGCGACCGCCTGCCCGCGAGCGCACGGGCGGCCGCGTTGCGGGTGTAGCCGAGGTCATCGACGGCCGCCATCACCCGGTCCCGCGTAGCCGGACTGATTGGCCGGTTGGAGTTGAGGGCGTACGAGACCGTGGACAGCGACACCCCCGCCGCCTTGGCCACGTCCTTCATCGTCGCCACCGAGCCTCCTCCGTTGCAGGTCACTATCGAAACGCTTCATCGAAACGCTTCACTGGGTAGTGTAACGCCGATTCACGAGGTACGCAAGATGTTGATCAAACTAAGGACGTTGCCCCGAGCCCGGTGACCCGGCGCTCCGCGTGTGAGCGGCCACTCCCTCCAGCCAGCTCAGACCGGCGCCGAACACCGCCTCGAAACGAGGCAACTCCGCTGGTCGAAGGCCGTTCCGCGAGGCGATGGTCCGCCACCCTGCCACGGCCTGGGCAACCTCCGAAACGACTCGCGTGGCCCCGGCCGTCGTCAGGCCGAAGAGTCGGGCTGCCGTCATGAGCGCGGTCACAGCTTCGACGCCGCCGTCGACCCCCCCAATCGACGTGGCATGGGCGGCGCCCACGCGAGGATTTGGGTTCAGATCGAAGGCCGGGGACAGCCGCCAGCCAGGACCAGTCCGGAGGAGACCATGGTTACGCAAGTGATCGTCAGTGTTGTTAATTCCCAGACCGAAGAGGATCCGCCGCCAGAGTTGGGCGAGATCTTTTTCAGGCGCCGCACTCACGACCGCCAGGTGCTCGGCCACTTCTAGATAGTCCCGATGATCACCATCGTCAGCCGCGCACAATGTGAGCGTACTCATGTACCCCACTCGCTGGCCGTCGCCCGTCCGGTCAAAGCGATCCACCAGGAGCACCGACTGCCCCCCGACATCAAGCAACTGCCGCGCTGGGACTTCGATCCCCGCTTGCTCCGCCAGATCAAGGGCAGTCTTTTCCCAGGCCATCACGTCCCAGCGGTCGGGCGCCGCGTCCAGGAAGGCTCTCGGCAGGGTACCACTCACCGGCCAATTCCCCGTCGAGAGCGGCAAACCCGGGTCGATGGAGTACGCGCCCCGGCGTACGACATACTCCCTTGCGTACTCGAAGGTGCTTGTCAACCGGCCTCGGCGGAACTGGAGGTAGACGTCACCAATCGGTTCTTCACCAAGGAATACGAACAGCTTCACTGACGTACCCTCTTCGGCAGGATTTCGTCAGCCCGGGCGCGCCCCAAGTCGGTCGAGTAGGGGTCGACAGAGTCCACCACCCGGTCGAGCTGACCCAGGGCATGCGCCGCCGAGAGGAACGCCGCCAGGCTGGCCCCGCCATCACCGTGCTCAATGCGGGCGAGCGTCCCCCGCGAGATGCCCGCGCGATCAGCGACTTGAGCCGCCGTCAGGCCCAGGAGTTTGCGCCAGGCCACCACCTGGTCACCGATCGAAGCCGTCGCTTCAACAACTCGCCGACTCGTGGGTCTCGCACTCATACCTCCTCCTTACGCGCACCATCTTAGCCATATATTAGCTTAATGCGCATGTTTCGGAGCGTTAAATGTTTCCCGGGGTCACGCGGACGAGGGTCTCCACTCGGGCCCGGATGGTTTCCGTCACCTGATCCTTGGGGTCCCCGCCGTTGACGACGAGGTACCGTGCCGGGTCGGCCGCCGCAAGACCCAGGAAGTGGTCCCGGACCCGCTGGTGGAAGTCGGTGCCCTGGGACTCCATCCGGTCCGGCTCGCCCGTCCGGGCGAGACCCTGGTCCACGGGTACGTCCATCAGCACCGTCAGATCCGGGCGCAGGCCGGCGACCGACCACCAGGCGAGCCGGGTGATCTCGTCCAACCCGAGGGCGCGGCCCGCGCCCTGGTAGGCGATCGTCGAGTCGACGTACCGGTCGCAGATGACGATCTCGCCCGCCGCCAGCGCCGGTCGTACCACCTCGGCGACGTGTTGAGCCTTGTCAACCGCGTACAGCAGCGCCTCGGCCCGGGGGTCGAGATCCCAGTCGGTGTGCAGGACGATCTCCCGCACCCGCGCCCCGACCGGGGTATCACCGGGCTCGAACGTCGTCTTCACCGGGTAACCCGCCTGGCTCAACCAGTCCGCCAACCGAGCGGACTGCGTCGATTTCCCGGCCCCGTCGCCGCCCTCGAAAACGATGAACCGCCCCGGAGCCGCCATCACTTGGCCTTCCGGGCGCGGGTTTTCTTCGGGGCCTGCGGCTTGGCGCGCTTCTCGGCCAGCAACTCGTACGCCCGCTCCGCGGTGATCTCCTCCACCGAGTCGGAGCGGCGCAGTGTGGCGTTGGTCGTACCGTCGGTGACGTACGGGCCGAAGCGGCCGTCCTTCACCGTCACCGGCTTGCCGCTCACGGGGTCGGTCCCCAGCTCGCGCAGCGGCCCGGCCGTCCGCGCGGCCCCCCGGACGGGCGGGGCGTCGAGCAGGGCCTTGGCCTCGTCGAGGGTGACGTCGAAGATCGCCTGTTCGGTCGGCAGCGGGCGCGAGGTCGTCCCGCGCTTGACGTAGGGCCCGTACCGCCCGTTTTGCGCTGTCACCGCCTCGCCCTCGATCTCGCCGAGGGTCCTGGGCAGGCTCATCAGGGCCTCGGCGGCCTCGAGCGTCACGGTGTCGGTGGTCATCGACTTGAACAGGCTGCCCGTGCGCGCCTTGGCCGACTTGGGCGCGTCGTCGGGGAGGACCTCGGTGACGTACGGCCCGTACCGCCCGTCCTTCGCGACCACCCGGTAACCGGTGAGCGGAGAGGTGCCGAGCTCGCGCTCCGCGGCCGCGGGGGTGCTGAGGATCGCGAGGGCGGCCGCCTCCGTCAGTTCATCCGGGGGCAACTCGTCGGAGATGGTCACCTTGCGGCCGAGGGCGTCCTCAATGTACGGGCCGTACCGGCCGACGCGGACGACCAGGCCCTCGTCGCCGGGGATCGCGAACGTCGACAACTTGCGCGGGTCGATGTCGCCCAGCTCGGTGACGAGTTCGCTGAGACCGCGGGTCTCACCGTCGCCGAAGTAGAACTCGTTCAGGACATCGAGTCGTTTCTCGTTGCCCTTGGCGATCTCGTCCAGGTCCTCCTCCAGCGTGGCCGTGAAGGCGTAGTCGACGAGTTGCGGGAACTGCTCCTCCAGCAGCCGGGTGACGGCGAAGGCGAGCCACGTCGGCACGAGGGCCGAGCCCTTCTTGAACACGTAGTCGCGGGCGGTGATCGTCCGGAGGATGGAGGCGTACGTGCTCGGGCGCCCGATCTCGAGTTCCTCCAGCTTGGCCACGAGGCTCGGCTCGGTGTAGCGGGCGGGCGGCTTGGTCTCGTGTCCGGCCGGGCTGAGTTCGACAATATCGAGATGTTTTCCCTTGTCAAGCTGGGGCAGGCGGGCCTGGGCGTCGTCCTCGGACTCGTCCGGGTCGTCGTGGGATTCGACGTACGCCTTGAGGAAACCGGGGAAGGTGACGGTCCGGCCGGAGGCGACGAACTGGGACCGCGTCACCTGGACACCGTCGATGTCCAGCGGGGCGTGGGCCGCGTCGATCCGGACCGTCACGGACTCGCCCTCGGCGTCCGCCATCTGGCTGGCGATCGTCCGCATCCAGACCAGTTCGTAGAGCCGCCGCTGGTCGCCCCCGAGCCCCGACTCCTTCGGAGTCCGGAAGGCTTCGCCGGCCGGTCGGATCGCCTCGTGGGCCTCCTGCGCGTTCTTGACCTTGGAGACGTACGTGCGCGGCTTGGCAGGCAGGTAGCGGTCGCCGTACAACTGCGCGACCTGGTTGCGCGCCGCCGTGATGGCCTGGTCGGAGAGGCTCACGGAATCGGTTCGCATGTACGTGATCCAGCCGGCCTCGTAGAGGTCCTGCGCGACCGACATTGTCCGCTGGGCGGTGAAACCGAGCTTGCGGCCGGCTTCCTGCTGGAGGGTTGTGGTCCGGAAGGGGGCGTACGGGCGGCGGGTGTACGGCCGGGACTCCACGTCGCTCACCGTGTACGTGCCCGCCCGGCAGACGGCGGCGAGCGCCGAGGCGGCGGCCTCGGTCAGGACCGCCAGGTGCCCGCGGACCTCGCCGGCGGTGGTGAAGTCACGGCCCTGGGCCACCTTGGCGTCGCCCACCCCGGTCAGGCGGGCGGTGAAGCGCGGGGGCTCGGCCGCGGGGCCGGCGTCGAGCGTGGCCGTCAGGTCCCAGTAGGCGGCGCTGCGGAACGCCATCCGCTGCTTCTCGCGGTCCACGACGAGGCGGGTCGCGACGGACTGGACGCGGCCGGCCGACAGGCGCGGCATGACCTTCTTCCAGAGTACGGGCGACACCTCGTAGCCGTACAACCGGTCGAGGATCCGGCGCGTCTCCTGCGCGTCGACCAGGTCGGTGTCCAGCTCGCGCGGGTGGCTCACCGCGGACCGGATCGCCTGCGGGGTGATCTCGTGGAAGACCATCCGTTTGACCGGGACCTTGGGCTTCAGTTCCTCCAGGAGGTGCCAGGCGATTGCCTCACCCTCCCGGTCCTCGTCGGTGGCGAGCAGGAGTTCGTCGGCGTCGGCCAGTTTCTTCTTCAGGTCGGCGATGGTCTTCTTCTTGTCGGGGGAGACCACGTAAAGCGGCTTGAAGTGGTTGTCGACGTCGACGCCGGTGCGCGCCCATTTCTCGCCCTTGAACTTGGCCGGGATTTCCGCGGCCGTCGTCGGCAGATCACGGACGTGACCCCGGCTGGACTCGACCACGTACCCGGCGCCCAGGTACGACGAGATCTTCGATGCCTTCGTCGGGGACTCGACGATCACCAACTTCGTGTGGCCCACTTCCACCACCTCCACTTCTCTCGATACAGTGCCGACACCACCTTAGTGCACTAGGCGAACCACTGATTTACCATGTGCCGCCACCCGAACGCCCGGACGGGCGATCTACACCTACTCCATGTTGCGATGGACATCCAGTCCATTTACAACATGTAGTAGGCGTATCTCACTCCGCCTGACGCCCGGCTGACGACACAGCGTAAATCAGCGCTTCCCTAGGCGGCGGCGCCCGCGTTTCCCGGTGTGAGCCACGTGGTCGCGACCAGCCGCCGGAACTCGGGCAGGATCTCCGCGGCCAACCCGGCCCGGTCCACCCCGGCCAGATCAGCCACCGCGTCGATGATGACCCCGAGCGGGAGTTCGCCGTCACACGCGCCCAGCACCCCGCCCAGGCCCGGGTCGACCTCGATGGCCCGCTGGAGACCGTCGGTCCGGCGGAGCACCACGTGAGCCGGGTCAGGTTCCCCGGGTACCCCGGTTGTCTCTTGCATCGTACCAGGGGCCAGGTACCAGTTCGCCGCCAGTACCCGCTTGGTGGACCAACTCGTGAGGTCCAGCGCCGCGACGTGAGCCATGAGATCGTCCGCCACGAGTTGGTTCACCGGGTGGGGCCAGTGCTCGGCGACGACCCGCGGCCTGGGCGAGCCGCTGGCGACCATGGTGATCCACCCCATGCCGATGGCCTCGATCCCGAGACCGTCGAAGTAAGCGAGCCACCGGTCGTACGTCTCGCGATAGCCCGGCCTCCCCGCGAGGCCCGCGTCGGCGAGCCACACCTCGGTGTACTCGTACACGTCCAGTACCTCCCGTTGAAGGACGTAGGCGTCACAGCCGGGTGGTACCCACGCCGTCACCGACTCCTCCCAGGGGGTCCCGGCGGTGTGCGCCCAGTTGCCGACGACGTGCAGCGACCCGCCGGGCGCGAGGGGCGCGCCCTGGACCACCGCCCGCATGAAGCCGTCCGCCGGGTAGTCCGTCTCGCGGTACGTGAGACGGGGCCCGCCGCCCGGTGAGATCACGAACGGCGGGTTCGTCGCGATGAGGTCGAACGACTCACCGGCGACCGGCTCGTACAGCGAGCCCAGCCGCTGGTCGATGGCCACATCGTTCAACGCGAAGGTCCAGCCGGCTAACTCCAGGGCGCGGGGGTTGATGTCGGTCGCCACCACGTGGCCGGCATGCCGGGCGAGGTGGAGGCTCTGGATCCCGCTGCCGGTCCCGAGGTCCAGCGCGCGCCCCACCCGCCGCCGGGGCGTGATCTGGGCCAGCGTCTGGGAGGCCGGGGAGAGACCCAGGACGTGATCCGGCGCCGGGGCGGCCGGTCGCGTGTCCAACGTGGCGGTGTGATCGGAGACCACCCAGCCGGCCGTACCGTCCGTCTCGTCCGCGTACGGCCGGATGTCGACCACCGCCCGGAAGCCGCCGCGCTCGGGGGCCAGTACCCCGAGCCGGACGAGCGCCGCCGCGTCGAGCGCCCGGCTCACGGCGGCGGCCGGTTGCCACTCCTGCAGGACGAACAGCCGGATCAGGGTGGCAAGGGCATCCTCGCGCCCGGCCAGCGCCCGCTCCGCCGCCACGGAGTGGTTCCGGGCCAGCGCCCGCTGTCCGGCCTCGCCAATCGCCGCCAGCACGCCGTCCACCAGGTAGTCCGCCCGGACGAGGTCGTCCCGCAGCCGCCGCATGTCCTGCTCGTCGTTCATCCGCTAAGCATGTCACACCTGCCTCTCCAACTGCTTCCCCAGGGCCCGG
>JAIRVA010000353.1 GCA_031254155.1 Propionibacteriaceae bacterium | reverse complement strand
TGGTCGCCCAGGGTCTGGGCAGTCGACAACGCCGTGGCCGCGTCGATCTCCCCGGCCATGAACTTCTGTAGCTGCGGCGTGAGCGCCTGGCCTTCCACGTCGGAGTACCCGGCCACCGTCGGCCGGATCTTGGCGAAGGCCAGCGCCTCCACGAAGGGTTTGTACTGATCGGTCTGGAAGTACGGGTCCTCGGTCGCCTTCTGGTTGCCGGGGAAAACGCCGGACGCCTTCGAGTACACCACCGCCTGCGTGGCGTCCGTCCACCAGGTCATGAAGTCGAACGCGCCGTCGGTGTTTTTCGCCCCGGTCGGGATCACGAGACCCATACCACCCATGATCGCGCCCCGGTCGCCATTCGGGCCGGCGGGCGGTGCGACCGCCCCCCATTCCAGGCCGGCCACGTCGTTGTATTTGCCGATGTCCCACGGCCCGTCGTACATCATGGCCAGCGTACCGGCCGCGAACGGGTCGGAGCCGTCGGCGAAGCCGAGGTCGTACACCTTGCTGGTGAACAACAAGTCGCCCCAGAAATCGAGGACCGAACGACCGGCCGGACTATTGAACGCGGTCGCGGTCTGGTCGGCGTTCACCAGTTGGCACCCGGCCTGCAGGCACCAGATGCTGAACAACCCGGCGTCTTGAACCTGGAACCCGGATTGGGTCAAGGTACCGGACGCGTCGCGCGTGGTCAGTGCGCTGGCAGCCTGCTTGAGCTCGGCCCAGGTGGTGGGCGGCTGGAGGCCGGCGGCGGCCAACAGCGTCTTGTTGTAGAAGATGACGCGGACGTCCACGGTAAGCGGCAGACCGTAGGTGCCACCCTGGTACGTGAGCTCCTTCAGCGCCTCCTGGTAGAACTGGGAGGTGTCGATCCCTTTGGCGGCGATCAGGTCATCCAGGGGCATGAGGGCACCCTTGCTGGCGTACAGGGACGTCGAGAACCGGTCCCACACGACGAGATCGGGCACGCCGGAGCCGGAGGCCTCCGCCGTGAGAAGGCTCTGCTGGATCGGGTCGACGAACTGATGAACGACCTTATACTGCGTCTGGGAGGCATTGTACTGGTCGATCAACGTCTGGGCAGCCGCCAGATCGCTGCCTTTCCACGAGCTCCAGAGGCGGATCTCTTCGGGAGCAGCGGCGCTTGTCGTCACCGGGGTTCCGGTGTCCGAGGTGGTAGACCCGCCCGAGGGCGAGGAGCAGGCGGCGAGGCCGGCGGCGAGCAGAGCGGTAGCAAGCACCATGGCTGGTGGTCGTAGAGCTCTTAACATGGGTTTCTCCTTTGGTTGTGAGGGTTGGGAGCTACTTGATGGCGGCACTGGTTGCTCCTTCGATAATCCAGCGCTGGAAGAAGACAAAGATCAGGATCACCGGAACGCAGGCGATGAGCGTCCCGGCCATGAGCGGCCCGTACGCCGTCTCGTACTGCTGGCGGAACACCGCGAGGCCCACCTGGATCGGCATCATGTCCGCCGTGTTGAGGACGATGAGCGGCCAGAGGAAGTTGTTCCAGCCCGCCTGGAAGGTCAGGATCGCCAAGACGGCCAGGCCCGGCTTGACCAGCGGCAGGTAGATGCGGGCGAAGATGCGGAACTCGCCGGCACCATCCAGCCGGGCGGCCTCCGCAAACGCGCCGTCGACCGACCCGAACTGCTGACGCATCATGAACGTCGCGAACGGCCCGGCCGCGCCGGGCAGGATGACGGCCCAGAAGGTGTTGATCAGGCCGACACCGCCCCGGCCGAGGAGGTCGTTACCGCCGACGAGTGGTACGCCGTGCAGGATCAGGAACCACGGGATCATGGTGATGACACCGGGTACCATCATGGCCGAGATGAGTAGCCAGAACAATTGCTCACGAAACCGGAACGCCAGGCGCGCGAAGGCGTACCCGGCGAGGGAGCCGAGGACGAGGTTGAGCAGCGTACCACCTGTGCCGAGGATGAGGGAGTTCAGCAAGTACCGCGGGAACGGGACCTCGCGAAACGCGATCCGGTAGTTGTCCAGGGTCAGCGCGCGCGGGAGGAACCGGAATCCCGCGCTGAGGATCTCTGACTCGGGGCGTACGGAGGTGAGGACCGTCCACACCAGCGGGAACACGGTGACAACCGAGATCAGGGTCGCGGCGACGTACCACGCGGCCGCCCGGACGCGAGCATGCTTGACCCTCATGATGCCGCCTCCAGATCGTGGCCGGTGAGGCGGTTGCTCAGGACCGAGAAGACCAGGATGATCACGGCCAGGACGAATGACATGGCCGAGGCGTACCCCATCCGCAGATCGCCGAAACCTGGGGTGTAGATGTAGTAGACGACGGTGATCGTCGAGTTGCCGGGTCCGCCCTGGGTCAAGACGTACGCCTGGTCGAAGACCTGCATCGCGCCGATGATCAGGAGCAGCAGCACGAAGAACGTCGTCCGGCGCAAACCCGGCCAGGTGACGTGCCAGAACCGCCGGATCACCCCGGCGCCGTCGATCATCGCCGCCTCGTGGAGATCGCGCGGAATGTACTGCAAGCCCGCGAGGAACAGCATCATGTTCGTACCAAAGGTGGCCCAGACCGACATCATGACGATGGCCGTCATCGCCCAACGGGACGAGTAAAGCCACGCCGGGCCGTTGACGCCGAACCAGCCGAGGACCACGTTGATGACACCGTGGGTGGGGTTGAGCAGCCAGTACCACATGGTGGCGGACGCGACCGTGGACGCGACCACGGGGATGTAGAAGAACACCCGGTAGACGGTCACACCCCGGTGTTTCAGGTTGAGGACCAGCGCGCAACCGAGAGCGACCAGCAGACCAGCCGGGACGTACATCGCGGTGTAGACCAGCGTGTTGCGCAGCGCGACGCCGAAGAACGGATCGGCAAGCAGGCGCCGGAAGTTGGCCAGACCGATCCACTTGGCCCGCCCGATCACGGAGTAGTTCGTGAACCCGGTGCCGAGAGCGAGGACGACCGGTACGGCGGTGAACACGAGGAAGAGGAACAGCGGGATGGCGATGAACGCGTACCCGTACCGCTGCTGGAAATGTCGGGCCGTGCCCCGCGACCGGGTCGTGACGTGGCTCATCAGCGGACCCCCGGCCCTGGTCGGCCACAGAGGGCGAGCACCAACTCGCAGAACATCGCGTTCGCCCAGGAGAACCAGGGCCGCGTGAAAACGGCCGGGTCCTGGCAGGAGAAGGACTCGTGCATGACGCCCGTACCGGCGTGGCTGTCCATGAGCTGGGCCAGGACCCGCTCCCGCTCACTGGCAGAGATGGCCGTCAAGCCCTCAACGCACAGGGCGAGCGGCCACACGTGACCCGCCGGCGTGTGAGGACTCCCGACACCCTTTCCCCGCGGCCCGGTGAAAAACGACGGGTTAACAGGTGACAAGACGAGACGGCGCGTGGCGAGGTACACCGGATCGTCGGGCGGGCAGAAACCCAGCAGCGGCAGGCTCAGCAGCGAGGGGAGGTTCGCGTCGTCCATGAAGAGACCGTTGCCCCGGCCGTCCACCTCGTACCACCACGCCTGGCCCGCCTCGGGGTGGGTGAACTGGCCGTGCTCGTTGAGAGCGGCGATGAGTTCGGCGCGGGTCTGCCGCGCTTCGGCCGCGGTACGGGTGTCGCCCGCGAGGGTCTCGACCAGGTCAGCCACTTCGCCCAGGGCGACGGCGGCGAACGCGTTGCCCGGGACGTGGTAGCCGTACGTCTGGGCATCGTCGCTCGGCCGGAACCCGCTCCAAGTCAGGCCGGTCGGCGCGGTGAGCGCCCCGCGCCCGCCGCGGACCAACATGTCCGATCGGACGGGGGTGTCCGGGCGGGTGAAGCGGTAGGCCGACCGGGTCTCGTGGAACTGCTCAGTCCGAATGGTCGCGATCATGGCCCGGCCGGCCGCGAGCGCGACATCGTCAAACCAAGGCGCCGTCCCGGTCTGCCGGTACAGCTGATAGCCCAGGTGAAAGGGGTGCGCCAAGGAGTCCACCTCGTACTTCCGCTCCCACACCCACGGGCTGTCCGTCGGCGCGTCCCGGTGCCCCGCCCCGTCGGGGGCCACGTTGAACGCGTTCGCGTAGGGGTCGGTCGTGAGGTAGCGCATCTGACGACGCAAGACGGCACTCATCAGATCGGCGACTGCGGGGACTTCCGCCGCGAACGGGAGGAGGTGACGCATCTGACAAGCTGAATCACGCAGCCACATCGCGGGAATGTCCCCCGTGATGACAAAGGCCGAGCCGTCGTCCATGACCCGCAAGGTCCCAGACACCGAGTGGTCGAAGCACGACTCGAAGAGCGTCACGACTCGCTCGTCCCGGAAACTCGTCCTCACGACGTCGATCGCCGCCGCGCGGACCGCCGCCACCGTCTCTTGCACCATTGCCTCCGAGCGTTTAACTATACTGATTATGTTCAATGTAGTTTAACGACAGTGTACTCGACGCGTCAGGCCAGCGCAATACCCTGCAGGGTCTCGAGACCGGGGAAAAGGAAACGCCCCGGCGCGGCCGCCGCTCGGTGGCGGCCCGTCCGGGGCGTCTCGTGGGTCGGGTTACTGGCGGAGTACCCGGACGTCCCAGGGTCCGAGGTCGAGGGTCGTACCTTCCGGCAGGATCCGCGTGACGTCGGCGAGGTCGGCCGCCGGCTCGGGGAGGCGGACGATGGCCGGAGTCCAGGACCAGTTGTGCAGGACCCGGAGACGGTGCCCGCCGCTGACGGTGGCCGAGGTGACCGTGACCGCGCCCTGGTTCAGCGCCCGCCACGGGTCGTCCCCGCCCGCCGCCCAGCGGAGGACGGCCGTCGCCAGCCCCCGGCTCGGCAGCGTCCCCACCGTCGTCACCCGGCCCGCCCCCGCCTGGTGGCTCACGATGGCCGCGTACTGGCCGAAGTGCGGGTGGTCGTACGTCGCCAGGACGTCCGCCCCCGCCGCCGGCAGCAGGCCCTCGACCCACCGGTCCGCCGTGGCGTCGGGGGGTACGGCGAAGTCCGCCGAGCCCATGACCCGCAGCGGGGCCTGGAGATTGCTCAGTTCTTGGTACGTGAGCCCCGCGAGGTCCACGAGTCCGGCGGGCTTGGGGACCGACAGTACGCGGGCCCCGGAATCCGCGTAAAGGCTCCGCGGGCCGAGGACGAGGTGGCCGCCCGCCCCCACGTACGCCCGCAGCCACTCGATCAATCCTTCGCCCGCAACGTACAACGCCGGGACGAGCAGGACGGGCAGCTCACCCGCCACCGCGGCCGGGTCCAGCTCGACGGTCTGGACGTCGTGGACCACCCGGACCGGCAGACCGGCCCCGAACGCCCCCTGATAGAAGGCCTCGACAATCGTCGCGTACGCCTCCGGGTTGTGGTCAGCCCCGTGGTCGTCGGGCCACGGCGACTGGGCGGTCAGCGCCCACCGGGATGCGTTCGACCAGAGAAGCCCGACCGTCGCGTCGGGGACCAGGTCGTCGACCAGCGGCCCGGCGGCCCGCAACTCCTGGCCGAGCGCGGCCACCTCCCGGTAGACGCGGCCGGGCTGGCCGTCGTGCGGCAGGACACCGGTCCAGTACGTCTCGGTCCCCCACGGCAACGAGTGCCAATGCCAGTACTCGACCATCCGGGCACCGCGGGCGACCATCGCCCACGCCACCTGGCGCCACTGCCCGTCGTACGCCGAGAAGTTCATCGCGGAGCCGCCAATCGTCCCGGCGTTGGTCTCCGTGACGAGGAACGGGGCCTGTTTGGCGGCGTACACCCGGTCGATGGCGAGCCACAGCTGTCCCACGCCGGTGATCGACCAGCCCTGCGGCGTGACCTCGGCGCCCGGCAGGGCCAGCGCGGCCTGCGTACCGTAATAGAGGTTGCCGGCGGTGATGTCGAGGTCCCGCGCGAGCCCCGGATCGTCGACCCCCGGGTGCCCGAAGGCGACGCAGGTGGTGACGAACTGGTCTGCCCGGGCGTACGTCCGGACGATACTCGCCTGCCAGGCGATGTACTCGTCGGTCAGCCGGGCCTGGTAGCGCCGCCACGCCAGGTCGTACTGCGGCGTCGTGTTGCCGTCCGGCACCCAGAGGTCGGACCAGGTCGAGAGCCGGTGCGACCAGTAGACCAGGCCCCAGGCCTCGTTGAGCGCCTCGACGTCGCCAAACTCGTGGCGGAGCTCGTCGACGAAGCCCTCAAACACGCCCCGGTTGTGGAACAGGACCAGACCCGGTTCGTTGTCCACCTGGTAACCGATCACGGCGGGATGGTCGCAGTAGCGCCCGACGACCGCCCGGGTGACCCGCTCGGCGTGGAACCGGAAGGCCGGGTGGGTGTAGTCCATGTCCTGGCGCCCGCCCCACGGGATGGGCTCCCCGGTCCGGCGCTCGGCGGCAAGCTCGGGGTGCTTGCGCGCGAGCCAGGGCGGGAGGGCGTACGTCGGCGTGCCGAGGACGACCGCGATCCCGTGCGCGTGGGCCGCGTCGAGGGTCGGCTCCAGCCAGTCGAGGTCGAACCGGCCGTCTTCGGGCTCCCAGGTCGACCAGGTCGACTCTCCGACCCGGATGACCGTGAACCCGGCGGCCTGCATCAGGGCCATGTCCTCGGCCAGCCGGTCGGAGGTCAGGTACTCGGGGTAGTAGGCGGCGCCGAACAAGACCGGCGCGGGCAGGCGAACCATGTGGACTCCTTCATTGTTTGACGCTGCCGGCGGCCAGACCCGACTGCCAGTAGCGTTGCAGGAACAGGAAAGCGATGATCAGGGGCAGGATCGAAACGAACGATCCGGCGATCACCATTGAGAATAGCGCTTGTGCGCCCGTTCCGCCTTGCGCCGTCGCCTGCCACTGGGCGAGGCCGACGGTCAACGGGTACCACTCCGGGCTGTTGAGCATGATGAGCGGCAGGAAATAGTTGTTCCAGGTGGCGACCAGTTGGAACAGCAGGACGGTGACGAAACCCGGCGCGAGTAGGCGCAACGCGATCGTGAAGAAGAGTCGCCCCTCGCCCGCGCCGTCGACCCGGGCCGATTCGAGCAGCGACTGGTCGACCGCGTCCGCGGCGTACACCCGCATCAGATAGACGCCGAACGGGCTGACCAGGGAGGGCAGAATGACCGCCCAGGGCGTGTTGGTGAGCCCCATCTTGGCGAACAGCAGGTACGTCGGGATGGCCAGGGCCGTCATCGGCACCATGATGGCCCCCATGATGATGGCGAAGAACAGGTTGCGGCCGCCGAAACGGAGCTTGGCCAGGGCGTACCCCGCCGTGGTCGAGAGCAGCGCCGAACCGACCGCCGCGCTCACCGCGTACACCACCGTGTTGCGCAGCCACTTGAGGAAGACCCCGTCGGCGAAGGTGAAAACGTCGGCGAGGTTCCTGGTGAGGTTGAAGTGCGAGCCGAACCACAGCCCGAACGAACCGAACAGGTCGGAGTTCGACTTGGTCGACGCGACCGCGAGCCACCACAGCGGCAGCAGGAAGTACGCGACAATCAACAGCACGACGACGGTCAGCAGCCAGCTCCGCCGTTCGGCCGGGTGACGTCTGGCCCGGGGCCGGGTGACAAGCGTACTCATGCCGCAGCCGCCTTCCGGCGCGTCGTCAGCTGGAAGACGTACGACACGATCATGATGACGAATCCGAGCAGGAAGGCGATGGCCGCCGAGTAGTTCATGTCCTGCGCCGCGAAAGCCTGGTTGTAGGCATACAGGTTCGGCGTGTACCCCCGGGTGATGACATTGGGGGCGATTGACCGCAGAATGCTGGGCTCGTTGAACAACTGGAAACTCCCGATGACGGAGAAGATGACTGTCAGGATGATCGCCGGGCGCAATGCGGGGACCTTGATCGACCAGGCGATCTGGAACTCCCCTGCCCCGTCGATGCGGGCCGCCTCGTACAACTCGGCCGGCACCGTCCGGAGGGCCGAGTACATGATAATCATGTTGTAGCCGACGAAGCTCCACGTCACGATGTTCATGATCGAGCCCAGCATCGTACCGTTGCCGAGGAAGTCGAACGGCGCGACCCCCAGAGCCTTGGCCAACTGGGCGAAGGGACCGAAGTCGCGGCCGTAGAGGTACCCCCACATCAGGGCCGCGATGACCGCCGGGACAGCGTACGGCACGAAGACCGCGAGGCGGACGAACCGCTTGAGGTGCAGCCGGCCGGAGTCGAGAACCAGGGCGAGGACGAGGGCCAGGACCAGCATGACCGGTACCTGGACCAGCAACACCAGGCCGACCCGGCCCACGCCGGCCAGGAACTCCTGGTCCTTGAGCGCCCGGGCGTAGTTCGCCAGTCCGACGAAGGCCGTCCCGCCGACCAACTGGCGGCGGTAGAGGGAGAGGTACGCCGAGTAGACGAGCGGGACCACCAACATCGCGGTGAACACCACCGCGAAGGGTAGCAGGAAGAGGTAACCGGCCCGGGCCTCCCGGCGCCGGGCCGGTGACTGACGCCGGGTCACTTGACCGTGAAGCCCTGCGCCTGGGCGTACTGCACGAGATCGGCCTGCCACGCCGCCGCGCCCGCCTTCAGATCGGTCTTGTCCGCCCAGGCCTTGCCGAGGGTGTCGTTGAAGGACGAGTACACGTAGTCCATGAACGGCAGCCACTCGAAGTCCGTGCTCACCGTGCCCGAGATGGTGGCGAACAGGGCGTTGACCTTCTGCCCGCCGTAGAAGTCCGACGTGGCGTCGGCGAACTCGGGGGCGCCCAGGATACTGGTCATCGCGGGGAAGAGGAACTGCTCATTGGCCAATGTCAGGGCCGGCGCCTTCTCCAGGTTGATGAACCGGGCGAGTTCGGCGGCCGCGACCGGATTGGGCGACGACGCGAGGACGGCGTCGGTCGACCCGCCCCAGTTGCCGGAGACGGGCGCACCCGTCTGCCACTGCGGCAGGGGCGCGGCGCCCCACTTGCCGGACGTGTCGCCGGCGGTCCCCTGCAGGAACAGCGGTCCCCAGGCCGCCGTCAGCCACGAGGCGTACGTCCCGTTCGCCAACCCCTGGTACCACTGGTCGGTGAAGTCTGGATCCGTCGCGACTGCCCCGTTGTCGACCAGCGGCTGCCAGAACTCCAACACCTGATTGACCTTGTCAGAGGTTAGGTCGATGGTGACCGTCTTGTCGCCGTCGTACGCGAAGGGGCGGGCGCCCGCCTGCCAGAACAGACCCACCAGCTGCCCGGGGTCGTTGCCCGGCATGTCAGTCAGGTAGTTGCCCGTCGCCGTGTGGTAGGCCGTGGCCGCCGTCCCGAACTCGGCCCACGTGGCGGGCGTCTTGAGGCCCGCCGCCTGGAGCAGATCAGTCCGGTAGAGGAAACCCATCGGGCCCGTGTCCTGCGGCACGCCCCAGATGCCGCCGTTGCCCCCGATCTGGGAGGCGATCCACCCGGGGAACTCGCCGGTGATGTCACCAACGTACGGTTTGAGGTCGAGCAGATCGTTCGTCAACCGGAAGCTGGAGAGGTACTGGTACTCGATCTGGGCGACATCGGGCGCGCCCGACCCGGCCTCGATGGCCGTCCGGAGTTTCTGGTACTCCGGCCCGCCCTGGCCGGCGTTGACCACCTCGACCTTGATCGCGGGGTACTTGGCGGTGAAGAGATCGATCTGGTTTTGGATGTCATTGACCCAGGTCCAGAACGTGAGGGTGGTCGGTGTGGCCATGGCCTTGTCGAAGTCGCTCGGCGCGGTCGTCGCCGTCGTAGCTGGGTTGGCGGATGTCGCCGTAGTGTCGGAACTCGGCGAACTACAGGCGCCGAGGCCGAGGGCGAGCAGGGCGGCGAGGGCCGTCGTGGTGAGTGTGCGTGGTGTCATTTCTTCTCCTGGGATGGGGGTTGCGCTGTACTGTCGCGCAGCCTGAGGGTGGTAGGAACCGAGATCAGACGGGTCGTCTCCTGCCCGGCGATCTGACTGACCAGTTGGCCGACCGCGGCGACGGCCAACTGCTTGAACTCCTGCCGGACCGTGGTGAGCGGTACGGGCAGGTAGCTCGCTTCGGGAATATCGTCGAACCCGATGACCGACAAGGTGGCAGGCACGCTCCGGTGGGCCTCGGCGGCCGCCCGCAACAGGCCGATGGCCATCTGGTCGTTGGCCGCGAAGACGGCCGTCACGTCCGGCCGGGCGAGCAGGCGCCGGCCGGCCTCGTACCCTGACTGGGCCGACCAGTCACCGTACTCGGGGGCGGGCTCCGGCACGCCGGCCGTCCGCAGCGTCCGCTGCCAGGCGGCCAGGCGCAGTTGGGCTGGTACCCAGTCGAGGGGTCCGGCCAAGTGGTGGACCGCCCGGTGGCCGAGATCAAGCAGGTGGCGCACCGCTTGCCCGGCGCCGGCGGCCTGGTCGTTGTAGGCGTACAGCAGGTTCGCGTCGGCTGGTACGTTGCCGGTCGGGGGGTCGCCCACCGAGACGGTCGGGACATCGGCGGGCAGCGCCTGGGCGAGGCTCACGGGCCGCGAGTTCGAACCGTTGATGAGCAGGCCGTCGACGCCGGTGTCCAGCAACCGGTCGACTGCCAGCGAGAACTCCGGCGCGGTCCGGGTTTTGAGCGAGGCCACCACCACCGAGTAGCCGGCCGCCCAGACCGCCCGTTCCAGGCCGAGGAACTGGGTCGTGGGTCCGAAGTGGGCCGTCGCCTCGGTGATGATGCCGATGGCACCGCTCCGGTGGCTGGCAAGGGCCCGGGCGGGCCCGTTGACACGGTACCCCAGCTGGGCGATGGCCGCCCGGACGCGCTCCCGGGTCGCGTCGACCACACCCGGCTCCTCGTTGATCACCCGCGACACGGTCTTGAGCGACACCCCGGCGACCTCCGCGACATCAACCATGCGCGGGCGACCAGTGGACGCGGCCCCTGGCTCGGGCAGGCGTCCGGTCTCGCTCAATGACAGCGCTGTCTTTTCCATGACAACGACTGTACTACGCTTTCGACAGCGCTGTCAAGGGGGGTGGTACGAAAAAGTCATCTCAAGGAAACGCGCCGCGACCAGGGACAGCCATGATAGGGCGTCTTCCGGCGGCATCATGCCGTCAAATCACGCCCTATCCCGGGCCGCTCGCCTGGGTCAGGGTACGATGTGGCCGGCAACGCGGAACAGCTCGTACCACTCACTGCGGGTGAGCGGGATGTCCGCCCCCGCGGCCGCTTCGGCGACCCGGCCCGGCTGGGTCGTTCCCAGGACGACCTGGATGTTCGCCGGGTGGCGGGTGATCCAGGCGGTGGCGATGCCCATCGGAGTGACACCGTACTTGCTCGCGAGACGGTTGAGGACGGCGTTGAGACCGGCGTACTGCGGATCACCCAGGAAGACCCCGGTGAAGAAGCCGGACTGGAACGGCGACCAGGCCTGTAGGGTGATGCCGTTCAGGCGGGCGAAGTCGATGAGGCCCAGGTCGCGGCTGACCGACTGGTCCTCCGCGCCCATGTTCGCCGCGATGCCCTGGGCCAGCAGCGAGGAGTGGGTAATCGACAACTGCATCTGGTTGACGACGAGCGGCTGGCGGACCGACCGCGCCAGCAGTGCGATCTGGCCGGGCGTGTGGTTTGACACGCCAAAATGGCGAACCTTACCCGCGCGCTCCAGCTCATCGAAGGCGGCCGCGACCTCATCGGGCTCAACGAGAGTGTCGGGACGGTGGAGCAGCAGGACGTCGAGATAGTCGGTCCGCAGCGCGGCGAGGGACTCGTCGACCGCCGCCAGGATGTGCTCGCGGGAGAAGTCGTAAAACGTCCCCTCCAGGCCGGGCTGGATCCCGCACTTGGTCTGGATGATGATCCCCGAGCGCTCCTGCGGGCTCATGCGCAGCGCCTCGGCAAACCGGCGCTCGCAATGGTGATTGCGGCCGTAAATGTCGGCGTGGTCGAAATAGGTGATGCCGTTGTCAAGAGCCGTCCGGACGAGCGTCCGGATAGCGGCGTCATCCAACTCCCCGATCCGCATCATCCCGGCGATCACAGCGGGTACGGTCAACGTGGTGTGCGGCATGGCGTACGTTTTCATCATTCCCCCTTCATGGGCTCGTACGACAGTTTAGCGGCCCTCCCACCACGCCCGACAGCGACAGGCACTGTGCAAATTAAAAACCTCCTGTAAGATTTGCACATGATCGAACGGGAACTGACCGCCGACGTCATGAGCCGACTCCAGACCACGCCGGCGGTCGCCCTGTTGGGTCCACGCCAGATCGGCAAAACGACCATGGCCCTGGCGGTGGGAGCGAGTTGGCCGACCGGATCAACGTACCTTGATCTTGAGCGCCCAGCCGAGGTCCGACGGCTGGACGACGCCGATTCCTTCCTGCGCAGCCAGCAGGACCGCCTTGTGATCTTGGACGAGATCCACCGTCTCCCCGAACTGCTGCCCATCCTCCGGGGCGTGATTGATGAACGACGGCGCGCCGGGGTCCGGGCCGGTCAGTTCCTCCTGCTCGGCTCCGCCGCCCTGGACCTCATCCGGCACGTCGACGAGAGTCTGGCCGGGCGGCTCACCCACTGTGAACTGGGTGGCGTATGCACGGACGAGGCCGCTGAGGCTGGCATCGGGCTACGCAGGCTCTGGCTCCGCGGTGGCTACCCCGAAGCCTTGCTGGCCGACACCGACGCCATCGCTGCCCGCTGGTGTGACGATCTCGTCCGGTCGTACCTTGAGCGGGACATCCCCTTGTTCGCGCCTCGACTGCCGCGGGAAACCCTGCGCCGGCTCTGGACAATGATTGCCTATTCGAGCGGCTCACTCCTCAACTCGAGCCGCTTGGCCGCGAACCTCGGCATCTCCGCCCCGACGGTCGACCGGTACCTCGACCTGCTGATCGATCTCGGCCTGCTTCGGCGCCTCGCCCCCTGGTTCCCGAACGCGACCACCCGCGTCACCAAGTCGCCCAAGATCTACGTCCGCGACACCGGGCTACTGCACAGCCTGCTGGAGGTGCGGGGCGAGAACACGCTACTGGGACATCCCTCAGTTGGGGCCAGCTTCGAGTCCCTGTGTGTGGAAAACCTGATTCAGGCGGGGCCGACGTACCAACCGTTCTTCTACCGGACCGCCCAAGGAGACGAGATCGACCTAGTCCTCGCGTCGGCCGGCCAGCCGGTCATCGGAATCGAGATCAAACTCTCCAGTTCGGCGGTAGTTGGTCCGGGGTTTTACCGTGCCTGTGACGCCCTGGGCATTGACCAGCGGTATCTGGCCCACGGGGGCGACGGCGAACCTTACCTTCGCCACGGTACGACGGTCACTCCAGTGGGAGAACTCGTCCGCACTCTCCGGGCCGGCACTAGTGGTCATGAGCACTAGAATGGTGCCGTGACTACGGGTAAAGAACTAGCCGTCGCCAAGATGCGTACGGCCGGGGTTGGCTCGACGGCGATCGCCATCTTCGAGAGCTACTGGGACCAACTGGCGACCGGGGCGACCGGGCTGATCCCGGAAGCGACAATCCTGCCACTGACAAGCCCTGACACCCTTGACGGGGTGGAACCCTCCGCGGCGGATCGCGAGGCGCTCGCCCAGACGGCGATCATCCGGCTGAACGGCGGACTGGGGACGTCGATGGGGTTGGCGAAGGCCAAGACCCTGTTACCGGTCATGGGGGGGCTGACTTTTCTCGACATCATCGTCCGCCAGGTCGAGTGGGCGCGGCGGACGTACGGTGTGAGGCTGCCGCTGCTTTTCCTGCACTCGTTCAACACCCGGACCGACGTCCTTCAGGCCCTCACCGCCTACCCGGACCTCGCGGTCGACGGCCTCCCGCTCGACATGATGCAGTCCGAGGAACCCAAGCTGCGGCAATCCGACCTCACGCCGGTCGTCTGGCCCCCCAACCCGCGCCTCGAGTGGTGCCCGCCCGGCCACGGCGACCTCTACCCGACCCTGCTCGACTCGGGCGTGCTGGACGCGCTCATCGCCCAGGGTTTCCGCTACGCGTCGGCGTCCAACTCTGACAACCTCGGCGCGACGCCCGACCCCCTGCTCGCGGGGTGGTTCGCCCGCACAGGGGCACCGTTCGCGGCCG
Source organism: Propionibacteriaceae bacterium (assembly GCA_031254155.1). Classification (GTDB taxonomy): domain Bacteria; phylum Actinomycetota; class Actinomycetes; order Propionibacteriales; family Propionibacteriaceae; genus WQYJ01. The sequence goes on along the minus strand of JAIRVA010000353.1, from coordinate 3,742 downwards.
AGATCACCCCCCGGACCCCCATGGACCTCAAGGGCGGCCACCTCGCGATCCGCCGTACCGACCACCGGCTCATCCTCCGCGAGTCGGCCCAGACGCCGAAGGACGAGATGCGGTTCTTCACCGATGCCGCCATCCACCCGTACGCCCACTGCAACAACCTGTGGTTCGACCTCGCGGCGCTACGCGCCAAGCTCGCCTCGACCGGCGGGGTGCTGAACCTGCCGCTCATCCGCAACGCCAAGACCGTCGACCCGACCGATCCGGCCTCGCCCGCGGTCTTCCAGGCCGAGTCGGCGATGGGTGCCGCGATCGAATCCTTCGCGGGGGCGGCCGCCATCGCCGTCCCGCGGACGCGCTTCCTGCCCGTCAAGACCACGAACGAGTTGACACTGCTGCGCTCGGATGTGTACGAACTGGGGGCTGACTACGTCTTACGCCCGACCGTGGCGACCCTGCCCGTCGTCACGCTGCACAAGGCGTACGCGACGATGGGTGGGTACGACGAGCGGCTGCCGTACGCCCTCGGGCTGAGGGAGTGTACGAGCCTCACGGTCGCGGGCGACTGGCACTTCGGCCAGGGGGTCCGCGTGGTCGGAGACGTGACCCTGGGCGAAGCGGGCGGGACGGTACCGGACGGGACGGTGCTCGGGGAGTCTTAACCGGACCCCGCTTACTCCGCCTGGCCGCGGGTTGGCCGACCGCCGTCTGGCGGGTCAAGCGCACCCATGAGATCGCCGAAGGAAACCCGGAGAGCCCACGCCAGCGCCCACCACGTATCGATCCGGCCGTTTGCGATCCGTCCCCGCCCATTCAACAGGTCCATGACTGCCGTGCGAGACAGTCCCGACGCCATAACCAAGTCTTGAATGGACAAACCTTGTTCGGCCTTCAGCCTCTGAACTCTTTCCCGCAAACGCGCCATATCAAGCGGGGGCGGCGGTACCAGCCCGAGCGGAGGGTTCTGTGGTCGTTGGTACGCATTTGACACCCATTCAAGCTTTCGCGAAAATGACTTTACGGGAGTACGTAAATGCGCACCTTGGTTGGATGGCCCTGCAATCCAACAGGATGGATCCTGATAATGGTTACAACGAACATTGATGAGAACCGAGTCCGTGATGAGATGCCCCTGGGTGCGGCAGGCTTTAGGGTTCAGCTATCAGTTGCGTACTCAGCCTGACGGATCGCCTCAACTGAGCGCCCGCCGACATAGAATAGTCGAGTGTTGACAATGGTGCTTCGAGCACAGAAGGGGAATGACGTGAACGCTGCGAGGATTCCATGGCTCGAGAAACGAGGTCGATCCGTACGCCTGGCTCTGGTTGCGATCTGCACGGTCAGCCTAGCGACAGGATTGGCATCGTGCACTACAAACGCCGACAAACCGCCTGCCGCAACGGAGACAAGTAGTCCCCAAAACGCCACATCTGAGCTTGTCGGAACCCCCGAAGGCTCGTCCCAAACCGGCACAAGTCCCGACATACTTGTCGAGCCATCGATCACCTGGCTCACTCCGCAATCCACTGTGAGCTCCGTGTCGTTCTACTCCACCGACCCATACGGGCCAGACCAAACCTCGGTCTACGCGATATCTGATCAAGACTGCTCCACCGGAGCGCGAGGCAACGTCCGCGTTGCTCTCGTAGACTTGGCGTCCGGGCATAACCGGTGGCAGGTGTCGGTAAGTGACACGCTCGGATTACCAAACGCCTGCATCGCCGAAGACTTCGATTTAGGCACGCATGGCCTTGCACTCAAGATCGGCAGCTTCGATGAAGACGGCCAGCAGGGTCTCGCCTTCATTTCCACCACCGGCGCCGTCACGTGGGCCCCCTACACCGCAGGCTCCGCCTGGCTGGTGCCCGGACGAACGGCATCGGACGCTTTGCTCGCGCTTCAGAACTCAACGTCCACGTACATTGTGGATCCCACCCATCCCACTGAACCACGGTTAACCCTGGGCGATTCCGCCCCCATGTTCACTCTCGAAAACTCCGACAAGACCGTGCAGAGTTTTGCCTACGACAAGAGTCGTGGGCGATACGTGGACATCGACACCGGTATTGTTGCCGCATTCGGCATACCCAAATCGTTGCCAACCTCGTCCTGCGACAGTCCGGCGACTGGCATGGTGCTGTGTTTTGATCGGACAGTGCCCTCCGTGACCCGAGTTGATCCGACGACCGGAGCCAACACATGGTCTCAGCCTGGCACGCCGAACGTACAGGTCGCGGGCGACGCGATTCTGCTGGACAAGGTCCAGAACGGCAACGTGAAGGGACTAACCCTTGTCGACGCCGAGACAGGCTCCGTTCGCTGGCGTTCCCCGCAGTTCACCCGCTTTATCGGCGTTGAGCAAGCTGACGGCGACTTCGTCGTTGTGCAATCAACTGACATCACGGTTGTGGACGGTGCCACCGGGGCTGTCGCGTGGAGCAAGCAACCGCCAACGGGCTACTTCCGCGCCTTCACCACGACGAGCGACGCTGTGGTTGTCGCGTCGCCAGCCCAAGACGGGTCGACAGCCGACACGCTCACCGCCTTGTCGCTGACGGACGGCAGCATCATGTCAACCGCTCGGACGGACCTCCCGGTCTATAGCCTCCGTTCGTTGTCCCAAGGCAAGGTGTACGTACGTCTCGAGGACGACCAGGGTTTTCATATCCTGGACCCACTCACTGGCGTGATTTCTGAGTCCGAGGGATGGACGCCAGTGGCATCGCTTCGTTCCGAACGCATGTGGTACGGCTTGGAGGAACCTGATCGGTTGGTTGGGCTCTCCCTCGAGTGCTCACCCGCTCAAAATCTCTGGGACCTGGACACCGGCGGTGGGCTCGGGGACGTCCCAACCTTGCGTTTCTATGGGCAGGACATCCTTCTTTTCGACGATTGGAATCCCACCAACAAAATCGGGGTCATCCACGGCCCCGCTTCACAGCCCACCGCCGCCCAGTGCGGACCCCAGGAACCACCACCTACATCCGGCACGGGGGATGGAGGCGTGTTCACCTCCATCTTGGTCGGTTCCTCATCCGGCCCGGGACCCAACCCAATTGTGAACGAGCTAGGCAGCAACTTTGTCGGCGCAATGATCGCGTCAGTCAAGATCATCGTAAAGGGCGCAGACGTGGTCGTCGCCGTGTGCGGCACCCAGAGCCAAGTCGATGCCCAGACCTGCGACGGCTACTTCGACACCGTCACCATCAACTCTTCACGCGACAACGGCGTCTGGACCGGAACCAGAGACGGCAACCAGGCCAAAGTGGTCGGGGCGGACAAATACCTGTGGGCAACCGTCACTTTCGACGGCTCTGGTCCGTCGTCAACACCCGTCCGCTTCGAGATGGCCAGGGACTGCGTAGCTAGCGACGGTAGCCAGGGAACCTTGCGTGACTGGGATGGTTGCCAGTAACTCCAGCGGCGTCGCCAGCCGTGCTCACTCGAAGCGCGTGACCTGGACCTGGGTGTTTTTGCGGACGGTACCGAAGGTCGCCACGACTGCGGCGGCGGCCAGCAGGGTGGCCCCGGCGATGGCGAGATAGTAGCGCGGCTCGGGCCAACTCACTGCGTAACCATCGGTCAGCGTTGTGACCAGTAAGGCGGCGACCCCGAAGCCGACGGCGATGGTCAGCCCGATGGTGACTAGGAGCGGCCCGAGCGCCTCAATCGCGACGACCCGCCAGATCGTGGTGTGCGACATGCCCACGAGGCGGAGGAGACCAAAGGTCCGTTTGTGATCCAG